>CAYUUJ010000182.1:0-5390 GCA_964447845.1 uncultured Anaerolineaceae bacterium | reverse complement strand
CAGCCGCATGCTCGCGGGCCATGCTGCGAATTCGCGAGTCGCCGTAATTGCCATCCCGCTCGCGGTGCATGACGGTGCGCCAGTGCGGCAGTTCATCCATCGGCCGGGCGGCCAGCCAGCCGCCCCAGTCGAAGAACTTGCGCTTCTTGTACGTCACGTTTTCCCACATGTCCGGTTTGTAATCGAGCACACGGCTGTGCAGCGTGATGTCCTGGCTGCGAGCGAGGATCTGCAGCGGGTCCAGTTGCAAATACTCGATGGCGCGCATGGCTTGTTCCGTGCCCTTGAGGCCGCGCCAACGCCGGCCGGGCCACAGTCCCTGCCTGCCGAGGATGAAGCGCCGGGCTGTTTCGATGTCTATGGTCAGCATAAGGCTGTATTATAAGAGGCACGCGCTTAAATTTGGAAGAGCCTTTAATTCCAGACCTCTCCTGCATATGGAGTTCACCCTCGGCCGTTATAATGACATGAACCGTGACCTTCGTTTTGGCTGCGGGTACGTCTCCGTTGACGCAATCCGCCGAGTGGCTCCATGGAGATTTGGTCGTGCTGCGAATTGAAAATATTGCCGACTACCCGGACCTGGTGGAAACGATCGCGCGCTGGCATTTTCAGGAGTGGGGTCACAGCGATCCACATGGCTCGATCGCTACCTGGACAGAAGGCTTGCGCACAAGAATGAATCGAGAGCGCATCCCGGCTACTTACATCGCATTCGACGCCGATGAACTGCTTGGGTCGGTGACTCTAAACGACCACGACATGAGTACACGCCCGGACCTGTCGCCCTGGCTCGCAGGTCTGTATGTCATACCCGCCAGGCGCAAGCAGGGCATCGGCAGTGCCTTGGTTGATCATGCTGTCAGGTCGGCTTCCTGGATGGGTGTCACTCGCTTGTATTTGTATTCAGAATCCGCCCGGGGTCTGTACGACAAGCTTGGCTGGCACCATATCAGAGACGAATATTATGAAGGTCAGACTGTATCGATCATGTTCATGGATATGTCTCCCAACCAGCACGCCGGGTGAGATTGTCACGCCGCTCAAAACGCCATTCATTCCCCATGCGGTCAGGCTCAAATTGGAGCCTTCTGCGCCGTGCTAGAATTATCGTCAAATGGTTCCCTTTCCGCCCACCAGCCGCACGCGCATGTCGAACCCCTTGCGCCTTTCGCTTGGAATCCTCATTCTCATTCTCGCCATTGTGTTCATTGCGCTTTGGCTTTTCGTAAGACCAGGGCGGGCAGCCCAATCCGATTCTCAGGCTGCGCAACACAGATACGTCGTATTCACCTCGACCCGCGACGGGAATTACGAGATCTATGCCGCAGATCCGGAGGATCCAACCCCTATCCGCCTTACAGACCATCCGGACGACGACTACAACCCTTCCATCTCGCCGGATGGGAGTAGAGTTGCCTTTGCTTCCCGCCGCGACGGTGATTATGAGATCTACATCATGAACCTGGACGGCTCAGACCAGGAACGCATCACGTATTCATACGGCGGGGACGGTTTCCCGGCCTGGTCCCCGGATGGGACGCGCATCGCGTTTACCTCCTGGCGCGACGGGAATTCTGAAATCTACGTCATGAATGCGGACGGAAGCTCCCAGGTGAACATTACGAATAACCCTAATGATGATGTCTTCCCGGCCTGGTCGCCTGCAGGGGATCGGATCGCGTTTGCATCCTCACGGGATGATGAGCAGCTATCTGAGCCGATCCTCAAGATCCATACGATGGATTCCGATGGCGGCGATCCAACGCGACTGATCGATACGGAATCACGCTGGCCGGAATGGTCGCCTGATGGATCAAAGATCGCATTCATTGCCTATGGCGGCGGGCTCGGTGGAGGCGGTCTGCAGATCTATGACCTCACCCTGCGGACCATCACGCCGCTGCCTACCGCGGCCTCCATCGATGGCAAGGTTGCATGGTCACCGGATGGAACGGAGATCATTGTTGGCACATACTGGGACAACGCACACGGGGAGTTGTGTTGGATCAGCGCCATTGGCCTGGACGGCATTTCTTGTTTGACGTCGGAAGGGGCGTTTGACGGAGATGCGGATTGGTAAACGGTTCGGATGAGTGACGGCCCGCCTGGTTATCCACGATCGAAGCAGATTCGAAACACGCCGCCGTTTCTCTAAAGTATGCTTCCTCTACGCAAACCATTAGCCTTCTAATCCTGGACAGTATTTCAATCCAAAGGAGTAAACATGGACCTCGGCGCGTTTTCGATCAGTTTGACCGTCAAAGATATTCAAGCTTCAAGAGCCTTTTATGAAAAGTTTGGTTTCAAGGATTTCGGCGGGGACATCTCACAGAATTGGTTGATCCTGAAGAATGGCGATACCATCATCGGTCTTTTTCAGGACATGTTCGAACGGAACTCGTTAACCTTCAACCCGGGCTGGGACAGTAACGCTAAAAACCTCGACAAATTCACGGACGTGCGCGAACTACAGCGCCAGTTGAAAGCACAAGGCGTGCAGTTCATCAGCGAAGCCGATGAGGCCACCACAGGACCCGCTAGTTTTATCGCCATCGACCCGGACGGAAACCCGATTATGGTCGATCAACACGTCTGAAATTGCCTGAACCGTTTCCGCGGAACTCACGGCCCACTTTTAGTGGGCGTTTCTCAAACCCCGCTCTTCAGTCCTGCATCCATACTCTTATATGCTTTGTCCCGCCTTATCACAGCGAATTAATGTAAGACTGATATAAAAAAGACCGACGGGAGCAACCGTCCCCTCGTCACCGATAGGTTATTCGCCGTACAAATTTGGAGGCAAACCATGACCCATAAGATCTCACGCAGGGACGCATTAAAACTGGGTGCATTTGGATTGGTCGGCGGGCTGGCTGCCTGCTCGCCGCTTGCGACCGCCACGGAAAAGCTCCTGGCCCCGGCGGCGCCGTTTCCCACAAGTACGCCCGAACTGGTGACTGAATCCTCCTCCGCCCCAATCCCGCCCGAGGGCGCCGGCGTCAGCGATCTGATCAATGAGATCGCTTCACGTGCGGCAAACTACCTCGCATCGCTGAATGAATCTCAACGCGCAAAATCCACCTACGCCTTCAATGATCCCGAGCTGACGCGCTGGCACTGGACCACGCCGGGCGGCTTCCCGCGCCACGGTCTGCCGCTGATCGAGATGGAGATCTCCCAACGGGACACGGCTTTCGCCATGCTTCAAAGCAGCCAATCCGGCTACGGCCTCCAAAAGTCGCTGGATATCATCTCATTGCAAAATGACCTGGGCAACGACCCCGAACGCTATTACGTGACGGTATTCGGTACGCCCGGCGTCGAGCCCTGGGGCTGGAGATGGGAGGGACATCATCTCTCGCGGCGCTACAACGTGATCAATGGGAAACTTTCGGTCACGCCTTTCTTCCTCGGCTCATGGCCCACGGTCAACAATGCCGGGTTGAAAGCCATGGAACGTGAAGAATGGGCGGCGCGCGAGCTGGTCACTTCCCTGGATGAATCTCAGCAAGCCTTGGCCATATTTCAGAAGGACACGCTCGGACGCCACGTTACAGGTAATGAAGCCTATGTAACTCCCCTGGAGACGATCGGCATCCCCACTTCCGATCTGAATGCGGATCGACAAGCCCTCGTCATGGAAGTCATCCACAAATACCTCGATACGCTGCCGGACCTGATCGCCGCCTCCCACCTGGACCGGTTACAGGCTGCCGGTTTCGAGAACATTTACTTCGCCTGGGCAGGCTCGCTGGAAGCGAATAATCCGCATTATTATCGCCTGCAGGGTCCCACATTTTTGCTGGAGCATGACAATTCGCGCAACCGCGGCACGCACATCCACAGCGTGTGGCGCGACTTCGCAGAAGACTTCGGGCAATCTTTCTAAGGACCTTCTCTCACTTGCACCAGGACTACTGAATTGTGTCACGAAGTGAAGGAGCGTTCTTTGCGACTGAAGGATCTCTCTGGGTCCAAGATGAGATTCTTCGCTCGCCCAGTAGGGCTCACTCAGAATGACACGAAGTAACGAATCTTGTCATGCGAGGTGGCTTTCGCGCCTCAATTCTCTCCGAATGTGTCACGAAGTGAGGGAGCGTTCTTTGCGACCGAAGGATCTTCTCCCGCCACAAACAAACCCTTCGGAAAAATAAAATTTTCAAAATGAAACACCAACCCACCTCATGAAGCGCGCCCCAGCCTGGCAACACAATTTGATCCATGCGCTTGCCATCGCGCCGCTGGCTTTGACGGTTTATGAATATGTGACGGATAGCCTGCCCATTGTTCTGGACCGGCATCTGGTCATCCGTTTCGGGGCGGCCGGGCTGGCATTTATCGTCGCTTCCTTTTCGATCACCCCCATCGGTATCTTATCCGGCAAAACGAATCTGATCCCTCTACGCCGCTCATTGGGCGTATACGGTTTTTGTTACATCACCTTGCATTTTCTTGCCTATGCGTGGTTCAGCAATGGGTTCGATTGGGCGTTGATAATACGCGACATCGGTGAGCGCCGCGCCATGAGTGCGGGTCTGCTGGCTCTGGCGCTGTTGATTCCCTTGGCACTCACCTCCACGGACGGCTGGCAAAAACGATTGGGCAGGCGTTGGAAGATCCTGCATCGCCTGGTGTATTTTGCCATCCCGCTGAGCGTGCTGCATTACTTCTGGCTCGAACGCGATATCAAGGATTGGGTTCTCGGGTATGCGGCTTACGTAATGTTGCTATTCGCCCTTCGAATACCCACCCTCAGGCGCACCATTGCACGCCGACGTCACCCCACGCAAACGATCGCCGGCGAAGCAAAGACTGAAGGTGATTGAAACCGTTACGAATTCGAAACCGAGGAGACCGGCTGATCCGTCTGAACGAAAGCGGGAAGTACAACAAAGAAGGACGTACCATGCGTCAGGCTCGACTCCACCCAAATGCGCCCGTTGTGACTCTCCACGATGGACTTGACGATCGCCAGCCCCAGTCCGCTCCCCTGAACGCGATCGGGAACGTTGCTGGCGCGGAAGAATTTTTCAAAGATATGGTTCTGCTCTCCGGGCGGAATGCCCGGACCGTTGTCTGAAACCTGCAGGATGATCTGATCGTCCTGCAGCCCGGCATTGACCGTCACTTTGCCCCCGTCCTGCGTATATTTAACCGCGTTCCCCACCAGGTTATCCAGCATCTGGCGGATGCGGATGGGGTTGGCCTTCACAGGCGGCAGGTCGTTGGCGATATTGTAGATGATCTCGAGCTTTTTCATACGCGCCTGATTGTCGAAAGTGTCCAGCGTGTATTTAAGGATGCCGCTCATATGCACGCTTTCGCGGCGCGTATCGAAGCCGGCTTCCAAACGGCCGAGATCCAGCAGGTCGTTCACCAGCGTGGTG
>CAYUUJ010000181.1:0-5398 GCA_964447845.1 uncultured Anaerolineaceae bacterium | reverse complement strand
GCCCATACGCCGGGCATGCTGCGCCAGGAGCCCCTCGCCCATCCCTCCGGCGCCGCGCTCGTCCTCGACGCCTACAACGCGAACCCGGCGTCCATGCGCGCCTCGATCGAGGCCTTCTGCGAGGAGTTCAAGACGCGCGAGAAGACTCTGGTCCTCGGCGACATGAAGGAACTCGGCCCCGGCTCGCCCCGATATCACCAAGAGCTCGGTGAGTGGCTCGCGACGCTCGATCTGAAGGCCGTCTATCTGGCCGGACCCGAAATGAAGCCGGCGGCCGACGCGGGTTCTTCTACAGCCGCGTCGAAAGAGGTCGCAAATTCGACCGGCGTCGCAAAACGATCGCCTGTGTTTTTGGCCAGGGCTCGGTCAATAACGCTTTGTATAGCCGGATCGAGTCCGGGGATAGGGGGGGGCGGCTCGTTGATGTGCTTGAGTAAGATAGCCACGGTGCTCTCGGCTTCAAAGGGGAGGCGTCCAGCCAGGATCTCGTAGATGACGATACCCAGCGAATAGATGTCCGTGCGCTCGTCGGTTTGTTCGCCCCC
This sequence comes from uncultured Anaerolineaceae bacterium, assembly GCA_964447845.1. Classification (GTDB taxonomy): domain Bacteria; phylum Chloroflexota; class Anaerolineae; order Anaerolineales; family Villigracilaceae; genus DASXQN01. Next base: position 4,853 of record CAYUUJ010000181.1, on the reverse strand, counting down.
GGCCTGTTCGGGACTCATGTAAGCCGGGGTGCCTGCGATTTGGAGCGTGGCAGCCTGACTGTTAGAATTTAGAAGGCGGACCAGGCCAAAATCGGTGAGAACCGGTTCCGCATCCGCCGGAAGCGAGCTGCCGGTTGTCATCGGGCTGGTGCGCCAGGACATCAAGATGTTGCCCGGCTTAATATCGCGATGAACTACACCTCTTGCATGTGCATATTGCAACGCCCCGGCCATCGAAGTCAGCAGGCGGCTGACCGCGGAAGGCCCGAGCAACCGCTTGCTCTCGCTTAGGGAAAACAGAAAGGTAGAAAGGGGACCACCCGGCAGGTATTCCATCACCAGATATGGCTGGGTGTCAATCACACTGAAATCGTAGATTTGTACGATGTTCGGATGTCGCAGCATTGCAACCGCGCGTGCTTCGCGCTGGAAACGCTCCAAGAAGCTCGGGTCATCCTGAAATTGAGTGCGGAGTATTTTGACGGCCACGCGCCGTTGAAGAGCGGCATGTGTACCGAGATAGATTTCCGCCATGCCGCCTCGAGCAAGCAGAGAATCAATATGGACTTCGCCCAACGTTTTGCCGATCCATTCAGTCATGTGTAAATTATACTCTTCGTCTGGATGATGAAGCATTGCCTGATCGTTTTAGTACTATTTCAGTTTTGCAGGGAAATTTATCCTCACATCAAACCTTGAAAGCCATTACGGTCGGCCAATCCCCTGGTGACGGGCCGCCTCCGAAAAGTAATTGGGACTAACGCGCAAGCATACCGAACGGATCGAACAGGTCTGCGCGACGCTGGGCATTTATCCGGGTGGCCAGAGACGATCCACTAACCGCCGGGCTGGTACTGCTACAAGCTTCGTCTACTATGGAATGGGGAGGGGCTGTGTATTCAGCAGATCCAGCAAAGGAATGTCTGTGGGTAATAACTCCGGCAAGGGTAGACTGGTGGGCAGCAGCGTCGGCAGGGAGATGTTTGTAGGCAGTGCCGATGGCACAATTATGTCGGTGGGAATGCCGGTCAAGTCGACGATATTTGTGGGTGTGACCATCGTCGCAGATGGATTGGCTGATTCCGGGCCGGTACTAGGAATGTAAAGCGGATCGATGGGCACTATCGGCATGTCAGCCATGTAATAGGCATGTTCATAAGCGGTCAATGCGCCGCCCTCGCCTAAGATAGGTTCAATTTTTTCGTTCCCATCCAAGTCAATACCATAGAGGATTTGATCGGCCAGCAAGGCCGTGGCGCGAACTGTCTCTTCCATGTCTGAGCCAGCCGGGGATTTGAGAATAGACAATAAGACCTCGCGTAATCGCGGCGTCCATCGCTGCAGATTTTGAGCACAGATTTTAACGTGTTCTCCGTGCGCAGTCATGTTTTGGCTGGCGCCTGCTGAGGCGCCAGCCCGATCTGCCTCTGAATAGACGGCTTGTATATAGCCCAGATTATCACCATTCGGCAGCAGGCCGTAACCATCCCCCGGGTCGGTAATTTCTCCATCCTCATTCCAATCCTTATACTCCGGACTCTGATTTCCGACCAACAGATTTAACATGGATTCGGCAGACAACCGCATACGAGCTTCATCACCAAGTTGATCCGCACGCAGCAGCTCATCTGCGCCTTGAATCAGCAAGTTGCTATCGGTATTGAGGCCCTGGATCAGGCTATCACTTTTCGGCGCTGCGGGGAAAGAAACCAACAAGTGGCGGATATGCACCAATCCATCGGCTGGCAGGGCAAAGGAATATGCAACCTGCCCGGAGGGCTCCGGGATCGAGTCATCGTTGGGTTCGAGGCTGATTTCCACCTCGTCATAATATGCAAGCAAGTTTCGACTCTGACTGTCTACGAATGAAAGTGTCCCTTTTCCGTCCTCCACGAGTGAAAGGACACCGAGACTGCGACGCTCTTCTCCGCCGATCAGCCATACTTCATACTGACTGCCTTCGGGAGGCGCGGGCATTGCCAGGGCGCTTATAATGGCTTTATCCACAATGGCAGCTCCGTCTTGAAAACGCAGCGTTGCGATGGCATCCAATGGCAGCGGGTCAGGTATGCCGGGCGCTCTTCCATTCGGCCCTATCGGTAAACCGCTGAGAAAAGGTGAATCAATAATCGATAAATAATTAAGCAAGAGAAATGCGGTAAGTCCAATCAGCACTCCTGCCGCTAGTGGCTTGAATATCCGGGCCTTCTTCCTTTTAGGAGGGAGAGCTGGCTCCGCGGGCATAATAGTTGACTTCGGATCTGTCAACGAGAATGTGGCAGCCTCGGGTCGGTCTTCCACTACCGAGTTGAACGCCGCAGAAAATTCATTTGGCGTCTGGAAACGTTCTTCAGATTTTTTCGCCAGGGCGCGGTCTATCACGTTCTGTAAGGCGGGCGTGAGTCCGGGGATGTGCGCAGGCGGTTCATTAATCTGCTTGTGGAGGAGGCCAACCGTGCTCTCGGATTCGAAGGGGACACGCCCGGCCAGCATCTCGTACGCCACGATCCCCAGCGAATAGATGTCGGTGCGCTCGTCCGTGACGTCACCGCGCGCCTGTTCGGGACTCATATAAGCAGGCGTGCCGGCGATCTGTCCGGTGGCGGTTTGGTCTACAGCGTTCAAAAAACGTACCAGACCGAAATCGGTGAGAACCGGTTCCACTTCAGCCGGAGTGCGGGAAGTCATTGGGCCAGGGCGCGAGGCCATCAGGATGTTGCTGGGCTTGACATCCCGATGAATGACACCACTTTCGTGTGCGTACTGGAGCGCACTAGCCAAGGGAGTGAGCAAGCGACATACCATCGGAGGTTCGAGCCGCCTTGTACTATGGCTCAAGGTCTCCAGATAAGCAGACATGGAAATGCCTGGCAGATATTCCATCACCAGATACGGCTGGTCGTCCATCACGTTGAAATCGTAGATTTGGACGATGTTGGGGTGACGCAGCATAGCAACCGCACGCGCTTCGCGTTGAAAACGCTCGAGCATGCGTGGATTACCGTGATACTGGGTGTGCAGGAATTTGACGGCGACCTGGCGTTGGAGGGTGGTATGCGCGCCTAGATAAACTTCCGCCATACCTCCGCGGCCCAGGAGACTATCAATGCGGACTTGGCCAAGAGTCTTGCCGATCCAGAAGGACATGAGGAAATTATACACTTCGGCCAAAGGCTGGAAGATTGCTCGTACATTGTCATTTTCATGTACCCGCGGAGAGCCAGAAATCAAATCGACCCTCCGCGCATGCTTCCCCGGGAGGGCTGCTTTTTGGAATCAATTTACTTTCCCAGCCTGGCCCTTTCCTCTTCAATGATACTTTCCTCTAACTTCTTGAACAACGGACCTGGCTGGTTCAGCTTTTGCCCGGGCTTTAGGTCACTCGGTTTCCATTCACCGGGTTTTGCGGGCAGACGATATCTTAGCCCGGTATGTGTACCAAGTGAGTCCTTGATAACCTCAGTGTATTGTTCCCCGAAGAGCGGCGATTCATAGCTGAAGAAGCTGTGCAATTTCTCAGACGTGAATGGCAGGAAGGGGGCGAACAGCACCTTGAGTGAGTCAATGGCCTTCAGTGCTGTGTAAATGGTCAGCGCGGCGGAGTCTTTGTCCGTTTTTATCGCAGACCAGGGCGCGTTGACGTCCAGGTATACATTGACGGCGGTAGAGAGCTTCATCGCCTCTCCCAAACCAGCCCGCAGGCGCACTGCGTTCAGTTCCTTGCCCACAGACTCGAATCCACCTTCGATAACCGCCAACAGGTCCAGGTCGGAGGGACGAAGCGTCTTTACATCCAATTCAGGAACTTGCCCGTCCCAATGCTTGTTACAGAACGTCAACACGCGGTTCGCCAGGTTGCCCCAGGTAGCCACCAGCTCGTTGTTATTGCGCGCCACGAATTCAGCCCAGTCCCAATCGCTGTCTTTGTTCTCCGGCATATTGACCGTCAGATAGTAGCGGATCGCGTCGGGATCGTAGCGGGTGAGGGCATCGCGTCCCCAGACGGCCCAATTGCGCGAACCGCTGATCTTCTGCCCTTCCAGATTCATGAACTGATTGGCCGGCACATCGTAAGGCAGGCTCAGTTTGATCTTTTCGCTTGCGAAGATCTCGCCGAATCCTTCACCCACACCCATTAATTCAGCCGGCCAGAGGGAGGTGTGGAAGAAGATATTGTCCTTGCCGATGAAGTAGAGCTGACGCGCGGCGGGATTCGCCCACCACTCCCGCCAGGCTTCCTTATTCACACCCAGCCTGCTCCACTCGATGGCTGCGGAGAGGTAACCGATGACCGCTTCAAACCACACATAAAGCTTCTTGCTCTCCCAGGCGGGATCCTCCACCGGGACCGGGATGCCCCAGTCGAGGTCACGTGTGATGGGGCGCGGCTGGAGACCCTCGGATTCGATCTTGCCCAAAGATTCGCCCAGCACCGTATCGCGCATGTGATCGGCGCGCTCTTTGAGAAATTGCTTTACATCCGGTTCGAGTTTCGAGAGATCGAGATAAAAATGCTCGGTATCGCGCAGCTCGAGCGCACCGTCACCTGTTTTGGCGCGCGGTTTCAGCAATTTCTCGGGCTCGAGCACATTGCCGCAGTTATCACATTGGTCCGAGCGTGCACCTTCGTAGCCGCAGATGTAACAGGTGCCTTCCATATATCGATCAGGCAGGAATTTGTTCGCGCTAGGCGAATACCATTGCTTGGTGACTTTTTTGAATAAGAATCCATTTTTCTGCAGGGCCAGGAAAATACTCTGTGACACTTTGAAATGGTTCTCAGTATGCGTCGTTGTGAAGAGGTCATAGGTGATGCCATAGCCCAGAAATAATTCAAGAAAGCCATCGTGAAA
>CAYUUJ010000180.1:0-5405 GCA_964447845.1 uncultured Anaerolineaceae bacterium | reverse complement strand
AGGCCCAACGGAATTGATCCGAATTCCAAGTTTTTCATATTCCAATGCCGCACTTTTTGTAAGTCCCAGGAGCCCGTGTTTTGCCGCCACATATGCGGGAGCGTTGGCAAACCCAACTGATCCAAGAATGGATGACATATTGACAATTGCGCCGCCACCGGTCTTAAGCATTTCCGGGATCTCGTAACGCATGCAGTAAAAAACGCTGTTGAGATTGACATTAATTACCCTGTTCCAGCCTTCGATGGTATAGCTACCCGTGGGGCTCTGCTCGCCAGCGATGCCTGCATTGTTAACTGCAATATTTAATTTACCGAAGGCTGCAACCGTATCAGCAACCATTTTCTCTGCAGCCTGCGAGTCTGACACGTCCACCGTGAGGAAGATGGCATCGCCACCGGCCTGCTTTATCCCGGCGACAACTTTTTCGCCAAGCTCCGTATTCAAATCGCTGACTGCCACCCTGGCGCCTCCACGTGCAAAAGTCTGGGCACAAGCTTCGCCGATGCCGGAAGCTCCCCCGGTAACTAATACGACCTGGCCTTCAAATAATAGATTGTTCATTGATTTTCTCCTTATCACGCTGAATCACGTGATGATTAAACGATGTTCATTATCTGTCTGTAGTTTATGTCAGAAAATGAACATCGCAATCATCCCCTGGATCAGTATTTACCTAGTCAGGTGGATAGTATGACCTGAAAACCCGGATGTCGTGGAGCGGTTCCTTTTGCAATTTTCTGCCTGGCGATGCAGTAATTAAATAATAAAGGCCTCGACCATGGTCGAGGCCTTTATTCATTCGATACATACTTCGGTCGATCCCGGGCACTTGCGCTTTCCAATTGCGAGCAGAAATATTTTTGGCTATTTCAGCGGGCAAAACGCAAGGTGCGGTTGGCATAAGTTTCATCAATCTTATGTATGCGCGAATACTATTCTGAATATGAATTCACTTTTCCGTCATAAACGGAGTATTTGACGCTGGCCTTGCCGTCACGCTTTACAGAATACATTAAATCGTCGACCCTCTTCAGTATTTCTTCCAATGTAAGCGATGCATCAATGCATGTCAACGCGCCGATGGAGAATGTCGCGAGTCCATTGCCTTCTTGAATTCTCAGGATTGCATCCCTTTGAAATTTTGAAATAATCGTTTGGGCCATTTCCGGGCTTGTGTCCACAAGTAGAAATGCAAACTCATCGCCGCCCAAGCGCGCAAAGATATCAGTTTTTCGCAAACGGCCAGCAGCGTATTTGACAACCTCACCAAGAATATCGTCGCCTGTCGTATGGCCAAATTCATCATTGATTGCCTTGAAATCATCGAGGTCAAAGTAACCAATGGTGAAAGGATATTTATATCTGCGAGAACGTTCGATCTCGCGCTGGGCTAGTTCATGGAAAGATCGCTGATTGGCCGCCCCCGTCAACGGGTCGACCCTGGCCAGTTTCTTTTCGTATTCATATGCTTGATTCAATGCCTCCTGCATCCGCTTGATTTGAGTAGTATCTCTAACAGCACATACAACAAAATGGGCTTTGTCCAATTCCATGGGGCTGAGCATAATATCCACGGGACATTCACTGCCATCCTTGCGCCTGCCGGATAATTTCATCACGATTCCCATCATCCTGCGCTTTGGGTGGGCGAGGAAACCCGCCATATGGGCGGCGTGAGCCTCTCTATTGATTTCAGGCACAAGGATTTGAATGGATTGTCCCTGCAGCTCGTCAGGTGCATAGCCAAACAAGCCGCCGACCTGTGAGTTTGCCAGAGAAATTATTCCTGAGCGGTCAACAAGCAGCACGGCGTCTGGAAGTGTTTCCAGAAAATCGGAGTAAGAGGCGATGGATAATGGCATGTAATTTGTCTTGATTCCACCACCCTGTTGATCAACAGGGTGGTGGAATTTAAGTTAACTGGGATCTAATGACCGTCGCCGGTTTGTACCTCGCCGTCATAAATGGAAGGATCAGCTTCTCCCTCAACATGCAGGATGCCCCAGGCACCGCGGTCAACCCTTGCCAGTGCATGATCCACGAGTACGTAATTTCCAGGATATTCAACCGTGAACTCGACCATCACCGCTCCTCCGGCGGGGATTAATGTAGTTTGCAAGCCCTGCGCTGGAGGACTCACCAGATCGCCTTCGCGATATACGCGATCAAAGATTTCACCAATAACGTGGAAGCTCGAAATGTAATTGACACCGCCATTGCCCACATACATGCGAACCGTATCGCCGACCTGCGCGGTCATGGTATCCATGAGCGCGCCCGTTCTTCCATTGAATACGACATACTGTGCCTGGCCGTCCAGATAGGCTTCTGTATCGAAGAGTTGAAGGCCTTTCCTGCCCAATCCACCTTCGCTATAGAATTCGCCCTGCACAATGTAGAATTCCTTGTCCACAGGGGGCAGCCCGCCCTCGGGCTCAACCAGGATCAACCCATACATGCCATGAGTCATGTGTAATCCAGGATTCCCGAATGCACAGTGATAGATAAAGAGCCCGGCATTCAATGCTTTGAACGTAAGTGTGGTACTTTCACCGGGGGCAACAATGGTGGCTGCTGCGCCTCCGCCCGGGCCCGTTACGGCGTGCAGGTCGATATTGTGAGGATGCAGGCTCGTCTCATCGTTATGGATCGTCAGACGAACGGTGTCCCCCACTCTCACACGCATAAATGGGCCGGGGACGGTGTTATCGAAGACCCAATAGTTGAGCGTGGTGCCATCCGCCATCTCGGCAATAACTTCCTTCGTGGTGATGTTTATCTCCACCACACCATCTTCTGCATAAACCACGCTGGCTGGCAAGTCTGTGGGGTCTTTGGCGATATCGGATATGTGCTCAAAATTATTGAAGTTCCGGAAGAAATCAAACACGTTCCTGAGCGGCAGATCCGGTCTTTGACCCGGTCCGAACGAGTGCAGGGAAAGTGGATATGCCAGCTCGCTGGGCAGGCCGTGGGGTACATAAAATGCGATGGAAACCCCGATAAAAATTGCAACCAGGGCGGCGGTTATTTTCCTGGAATGAAATTGACGAAGCACCAGGAATATTAATATGGCCGCAAAGACATACGCAATGAAGAGCCCGAACACTTCGACGATATATTGCCACAAGTACGAAATCAGTTCCATATTTTCTCCTTATTGGGTAAAACTGCCCTGTGATCTAAGAATTGGTCCAATTGAGCCAGCATATCATGAATAACAGTGATGCGTCCCGGAGTTTTGGGATCAAGACTGGCAAATGAATCAGATGGACCTTGCATGTAGTTTACGGCAAGCAAGGCCCAACGATACCAGCCTCCGGAGGAGTTGTTACCTAGTCAACTGGATAGTGTAGCTTAAGCGTCATCGCCCTGGTTATATCAGTTTATGCTCGACCGCCAGGTCGCCTGGTTTAACAATAAAGGTGCAACACACTTTCAAAGTGCGTCGCACCTTCGTATTTCAGTTCAACAGCGCTTCGAGCGTGCGATTGTTATCCGAGAGGCGCTGAGCCAGCAGTTGGATCAGCCAGTGGTTAAGCGTAGCTGCAATATCCGGGTCGTCCTTTTCCATTTTATCCAGGGCGGCTTTGGTTAACTTATAAACAATACTGTGTTGAGTGGCAATGATGCTGGCAGTGCGCACCTGCTGCAGGTACATGCCGATCTCACCCACCACCGCCCCGCCGCCCATGCTGCGCAGACGGATGAACTGGTCTTTCTCCACCTCCAGCTGGACGGCCACCTGTCCCGAATCCACGAAATACATCGATTCCGGCGGGTCGCCCTGGTTGATCAGGGCGCGGCCTTTCTCCACTTCCTCGCGTTCAAGATATTTCATGAAGCGCTCGATCTGCTCCGGCGCAGTAAAGACCTTCTTTAATTGCGCCTGCAGCGAGGCAGCCTTCATGATCAGTGACCGGCTGTCCTCCGCCAGGATCCGGTTCTCACACCACTCCATGCCGTAATCCAGGCTGGAGAAGATGCGCAGGAAGTGATCCTCGCCCTCCGCCAATCCGCCCTGCGCGAGACGACTCTGGATCAAGGGTTCCAGTTCGGTCAACACCAGATGGATCTTGTTCGCTTCGGCCAGTTGATAAATGCGTGTAAAGCCCAGCACGGCGGATGAATCCAGGGAGGCGACGCGGTGGAAATCCAATACCAGAAAATGCAGGCGCGGCTTGGCGGGGTCCTGGATGCGTTCGCGGATGCGGTTGAGCAGGTTCTGCGCGGTGCCGAAGAACAGGAATCCCTGCAAGCGCAGAACGTAGATGCCCATGCCCTGATCATCCAGCAGTTGACGATGCTCGATCGGCCGTTCCATACTGCTGCGATACGAGCGGCCCGTGAGCGTATCCTTGACGAATTCCACGCGGCTGTAATTGACGGCGAACAGGATCACGGCGATGATCACACCCGCGCCCACACCTTGTAAAAACCCAACCCCGGCCACGATCACGAGGATCACCAACACCAGGAAATAGTCCGTATGCGGCAGCGCTTTCCAGGCATCCACCACCCATTCCACCAGGAAGGCGAGCCCGAGATACAGCAGCAGTCCGCCGAGAATGGCCTTCGGAAAAAACGACAACACCGAGGCGCCGAATAACAATGCCGCGCCGATCATGAAAGTCGCGATCAGGGTCGTCAGGCGGCTGCCGCCTCCCATGCGATGCGCCAGCGTGGACATGCCGATCGTCTGATACCCGACCGGGCTGCCGCCCAGCCCGCCGAGGATGTTGCCCACGCCGGCCGCGATCAACTCGCGATTTAGATCAATATCTTTATGCGTAGCCAGCTCGAGCGCGTTGGCGTTGAGCAGCAGCGCGATCATGCTCACCACCGCCACTGAGACCAGCTTGCCGGTCTGCGTCAGGATCGCATCCCAGTCCACTCGCGCGAGCGAGGATAAGTTCAAAGGCGTCCATAAAGAGCCGGAGGGGAACGGGCCAAGCAGAAGTCCGCGCGCCGAGGCGTCTGCCACGCTGGTATTCGTCGCGAAGAGCACTCCGTAGAAAACGGCCACACCTGCCAGCAGTACCCCAAGCATCAGAAGCGGATGCTGAAAACGACGCAGCACGAAGAGCAGCAGCAGGGCGAAGAGTCCACCGGGGAGCCACAGGATCAGGATCCCGCTCTCGAACAGACGCGCGAAATCTGAAAGGTGCATGGGCAACCCGGACATCACGCCGAGCGCGCCCTGCACCAACAGCCAACCCGTCCCGGCCAGGAAACCTCCCACCACCGGATAAGGCACGAAACGCACGAAGTTGCTCAGGCCGAAACGGCCGACGATGATAAAGAGCACGCCGGTCACGATAGTGGTCACTGCCAGGCAGGCGACCACTGTAATGTAGATCTGTTCCGGCGGAGCGGAGATGGCCACCATCTGGCTGGCAATC
>CAYUUJ010000179.1:0-5419 GCA_964447845.1 uncultured Anaerolineaceae bacterium | reverse complement strand
GGACGGGTATATAACTCGAGCAAGTGCGTCGGGCCTTCCACCCAAATATTGGCGTCCTGTGGCGCGGTCTGATTTAGAAATTCAGCCGCCTCCCGGTAGGATGTGCCCCAATAATCCAATTCGAAACGCCGGAACGCGCCGTGCACGCCTCCGATGAAACGGTTGTAATAAATATATTCATATGGATGCAAACGGACACCATCGATCACCCCGGGCAGGATCACCAGCGCCACCAATCCGGCTCGCAGGAGCGGCTTTTTAATTTTCTCAAAAGCCGCGCCCGCCAGGAGGAAAACAGGTGGCAGGATGAAAAAGATCTGGCGAAAGTTATCATACAACGGTGAACGCAGGGCAATGAACGTAATTAAAGGAAAGACGAACCAGATCAACGTCAGCGCCAGCAATTGATGACTCTCCCTGCGCTTCGCCGCCACCCCGAGAATGGTCACCGTTAAACCGGCCGCGCCCAGGATCCAAACCGGTTCCGTCAATTGGATTCCCAGCAAGACAGGCAGATACGAACGTGGAATGCCGGTCGAGTCATACATGACGCCATCGAACAGAACCTGTCCCAGCCATGGATATCTGGCCATGACGATCACACTCTCTATGAAACGCCCGATCGGGTCCGGCCACAAATAAGGCCAGGTCGCATACATGGTGATCAGGGCGATCCCGATATAAGCGGCCAGCATGGGCAGCGCCTGTTTTCCTTTCCGTCGTAACGTGTAAAGCATAACGATCAATCCCGCCAGCGGACCCAGCACGCGGATACAGATGGTGATTCCCAGGAAGAGCGCGGCAGGAGCGATAGCTCGCAGAAAGCTGAACGCAGAAGGCAGAAGACGATAATAAACCCATGCAAGGAATGCGGTGTTTGACCAGAAGATTACGGCACGCGCCCACAGAAGGATCACAAAATATCTTTGAATATAAATTTCCGGTTTTGCCGTTCGAATATCGGAGGCGATCAGCGAGATGAGGTTGGATTCGCCAGCAGCTGCCGCACGGACAGTCTGAGCCAGCCAGCCATGAATAATGTTCGTCCCGCCGAATAATATCAGGACGGAGGTCAGCCAAAGCGCAGTGACCAGGGTTAATTTGCGCCGGGCATCAGGAGTCAGAGTCTCTGTGGAAGGCAGTTCCACCGTGTCCGCCATCCGAAGACCAAAGACCAGGCTGAGCATGAAAAAGGTCAGGAATGGAATATCTTTGGGACTGATGAACGCATGACCCCAGAAAAGCGGCTGCGACGCGAAAAGCAAAGTAGCTCCGAGTGCTGCCCCGTGATTCAACCACCGGCGGGCAAGCTGATAAAAGGCCCACAGCCCTGCCAAAAATGTTAAGAAGTAGATCCAATGCCTCAAGTCAGATTCGATCCAGGGCAGGATCAGCCCCAGCGCCTGCGCGGCCAGGCTGACGAACATCACATAGACAGGCCCATAGTTATCATAGGTGTTGCCTGTGAGAGGGATGTCGCCAGTCCGCGGCCAACTGAGATACGCCTCGAGCGAGGTACCGGCGTATTTATAAAATTTGAGCTCGTCCCATGATTCGCCGTATTGGCGCGTGATCAGCAAGCCTACTACCAGGGCGAGACCCAAAACAATGACCGGCCAATACTGAAAGCTTTTCTTCATTTTTGATCACCGGGCCGAACTGACTGCAGGATCGCCCCGCACATCGCAAAACCCAGAATGGCAAACGGCAATTGCCAGACGATAAAATTGAGATGAGCATGCAGGTAGGAGTGCGCCTTAAAGATCACAAACCAGGAGAGAGGCGCCAATACGGATACCAGGAAAATCAAGATCGGCGCCGGCGCCAAATATTCGGAACGGATTATTTTTTCCACGGCCGGCCGCTCGCGGGAGTAGATATTGTTTGCCGTCACGTGCGGCTCCCCCGGGGTTGAGACCCAATCAAACCCACAAACAAGCCGATCAGCATCAGATCCATCGTCAGCAGCGGCAGACTGAAGCGCGGAAAATACGCAGCCGGACGGACGATAATGTAAGCCGGCAAAAGACTTGGGATTAGCAGGGCCAGGCGCATGTCCACCTTCTGAAACAAGCCTTTACGATAAAAGATCGAGGCGAGGGCGATCAAGAAACCGAGCGCCAGGGGTATGGCGATTAACAGCAGGTCAGCCGGGTTTTCGAACAGCCTGGCACGCAATTCCGCCGGGTTTCCGCCCAGGATCACGCGCATTTGACCCTCCAGGACGGATGCCAGCGACGTCTGATGAGTATCGCTTGCGTTCAGGACATAATCGGGCGTGAACATGAAATAACCCAGAATGATCAGCAGCGGCGGCGTAATCAAGGAGACTGCATACACGACCGCCAGTTTCCAGTGTGCTCGAACCCAGCCCACGAGCTGTTTCCAGACATGGCCAGCCGCGCCTGTGAGGGGTCCTGAAGTCAACAGAACCGCCGCACTTGCAGCGCCGAGGTAATCGAGACGGAACAGAACGATCAGCATACCGGCCGCGAACATGCCAACGAGCCGGCGCTGGAGCGCGAAATAAAAGGTCGCCAATAGCAACAGGATGGCCAGCGGCTCGATCAGCCCGAAACGGAAATAGTATACATAAATGGAAGGCAGGCAGAGCGCCATCAGAAAGTAAATGGAGGCCAGGAAGGCAAGCGCAGCCGACACCATGGACTTCATCAGTCTGGCCATTGTGATACAGCTCAAGAGTCCAAACCAGGCATTGAGAAAGAATTGCGCCGAGGCAGATTGACCGAATAGGCTGTGCAAGCCACCTACAACGTATGGGAAAAGCACCTTATAAGCACGCGGGGGCGATTGCGCCAGGAATACATCGCCGTTCACGAAGATGCGGCGAGCGAAGATTTGATATTCAAGCCCATCCTGCGATTGCGGGAAGATGAAGATGCTGCGCAGCGTATCGAGATCCAGCCTGAGGAAGATCAACAGGAAGGCAGTCCCGATCGAGAAGAGCAGCATCCGACCGGACAGCTCGCATGGGTATGTCTTCAGATCGATCAATTTTACGCACGCCAGGACGGCCAACACGCAGATCAGCAGCACGTTCATTTCCGGCTTCGAGACCAGGCCTGCAATGAAAAAAGCTGGAAATCCGCTGCAAGCCAGATGGATATCGACGGATGTAAGTTTCCGAATGCGGTACAGGGCTCGCAGCCCTAGCAGCAGGATCGCGAGGACGGTACCGATCAGCGCCAGGCCGATGAAATCTGCCAGGTCCTGAAAGATCGCCAGCGTTTCCGATGAATAACGCGGCCCAGCCTGATCGGCCCAGATGCGCGGCGGATCGAAGGCAGAGCGCGTTGAGCCATCCGGCCGCAAGATCAGCGGCTCGATGCGATACTGGCCGAATTTTCTGAAGATCACAACGCCTACGATCTCGAACTCGTTTTGAACCGCCGCGGCTGTGTAGCGACTTGCATCCAGATCCTCCGCGTGATCCACGACCAACGCCGGCACCGCGTTTTGATAGGCGGCATCGAGCATGTTCACCTGCACGTACCTGGCCCCCTCAACGATGAACACCAGTTTTTCACCTTCCTCCAGCCGCACATGTCCGCGCAGCGTCAGCAGGACCCGGAATTCATCCTCATCGAAGCGCGGGTTGTTGACCCACTCGATCGGCAGCTCGCGATAGGTTGAATACGGCGATTGGGTCAGGTCTGTAAAAGCCGGGTACATCCAGGAGGAATAACTGCGCTCATAACGCGCGCTCGAAGCGTCTTGCTCGCTCGAGTAAGCCCATATGCCGAGTCCCGACTGCGGCAGTAGCAGCAAGAGTGCGATCTTCACGATCAAAAAAAAACCGAGCAGGCCGGCAACGAATAGGTTCGCGAAAAATTTTCGACCGGCGACGAAAGCAAGCGGCAGGAGAATCAGCGCAAACACAAATTCGACCGGCGTATCCCACGGGATACCATCCAGGACTGCGGGGATACGCGCCGGCAGGGCTGCGATCGCGTAGGCCAGCATAAGGCTGGTCCAAGCCAGCCATCCTGAAGTGCTTTCGGCGGCCGGGGTATCCTGATCGGGGATCTGCTTGGATGGGAACAGGAATAATAGCTCGACGCCGATCAGCCAAATTGCGATCAAGATCGGCGCCAGCATGAGCGTTACCTGTACGCTCGGACTTCTAAGAAACAAAAAACCGGCCAGTGCCAGGATGGCGGCGCATGGAAGCAGCTGTCCGCGCGCGCTCGTCAGCGCGGCAGTGATTCTTTGCGTCAGACGGACGTCCTTGATCAGCCTGCGGGTTAGAACCAAACAGGCCACACCGGCGCACGCGGTCGCCGCAGCAGCCACTAACGTGGTGACAAAATTCTGGCGTGCGGCGACTGCCGCAGTGAATACTCCTGCGACGAGCAATTCCGAGCCGGTCAAGTACAAAAACAACCTGAGCCTGGATTCCGGTTTCCGCCTGACAGTCTTATTTTTCATCCGTGCAGAATTTCCCACCCCTGCCGTTATTTCATCAACTGTTCAACACGGCTCTCACCGACGCTGTAGTATTTTGCATCCTTGTGATGGACGATGATGGCCGCGGTGGATTGTTCCGGGATGAGTTGATATGCCGACGAAAGCGTGATACCCAACTCAGCCGTCGCGCCGGGCAGGAGCTCGAAGACTTTCGTGTGATCTTCCAACTCTGGGATGGCAGGATATCCCCACGAGTAGCGTTTGCCCTGCTGCTCGCCAATCCCCAGTTCGCGGCGGATGTGGCGATGCAGGTATTCGGCGGTCGCTTCGGCGGTCTGTACGGCCAGGCCGTGCGCGAAGTAGCCTTCAGAGTAATCACCATCCGCCTGCAGTTTGTCCAAACGCTGCGTGGCCTCCTGGCCGACCGTCACAACCTGGAACGCGACCACGTCCAGTTTTCCAGAACCGACCGGCGCGAAGTAATCCGATAACGCCAGGTGATCGTCGTACGGCTGACGCGGGAAAGTGAAGCGCGTCAATTCATCCGGCGAAGCCTGGTTGACCGTATCGGGATTGTAGATGATCAACTCGTCACCATCCGCGAGACATGGGAACAAGCCGTACACACCCTGCGGCTTGAGCCATTTGGTGCGCATGGCCTCCTTGGTCATCTTTTCCAAACGCGCTTCGAACTCGGCTTTGAGCTTATCCCATTCCGCACCATGCGCGTTCTTGGCGCCCCAGGACAGGCGATAAAGTTCGTTCAAGCTGAGATGCTTGAGCACCATCTCGAGCGGCATGTCCTTGACCACACGTTGGCCCCATTTGAGTGGAGATTGGATCGGCTCAGGCTCGACCGTTGAGCGCGTCGCGGTCGTTTTGCGATGCGCCGGAACCTGCGAGGCACGGCCCATCTCATGGTCCGCTTCGAGGCGCACCTGCACCAGCAGCTCCTCCCGCTTCTCAGGGACGATCAGCTGATCCATGATCT
>CAYUUJ010000178.1:0-5434 GCA_964447845.1 uncultured Anaerolineaceae bacterium | reverse complement strand
GGATCCAATACCTGTCCGGATTTACCGCTAAGGCACAAAGACGCACGGGCACTAATTAATCAATTATAGTGACTTGGTGACTTCGAGGTGAATAATAATTCCCAAGGATCCGCCCAAGGTAAAATTTGGATATGAGCGAATTAGTCGCTATCATTCGCGAACGCTATTTGCAAACCCTGGATCGGATCAGCATGGCCGCACGCGCAGCCGGACGCGATCCAGCTGAGGTACGTCTGGTGGTTGTCACCAAGTCCCAGCCCGTCGGGGTCGTACAAGCCGCACTGGAGGCTGGCGTAAAGATCCTGGGTGAAAATTATCCTGAAGAAGGTGTAATGAAAATCCAATCCCTGCCCGCACGATCTGATGTAGAATGGCACATGATCGGTCACGTGCAAAGTCGTAAGGCGAAGCTGGTAACCGGGCAGTTTAACCTGATCCATTCTTTGGATGGTTTGAAATTGGCTGGACGCCTGGATCGTTTCGCGGCTGAAATGGGAAGCCGACTGCCGGTGTTATTGGAGTTCAATGTCGGCGGTGAGCAATCCAAGTTTGGCTGGCCTGCTCAGGAAGAAAAAGCCTGGCCCGATCTGATCCCCGACATATCATCCGTTTTAGAACAGGTACATCTGGATGTGCGCGGTCTAATGACCATGCCGCCGATCGGTGAGACAGCCGAGTCAGCCCGGCCATTCTTTCAAAAGCTGAGGCGCTTGAAGGAATTTCTAAATCAGAACATTTCTGAGTCGAATCTGTCTCAGCTCTCGATGGGCACCAGCGCCGATTTCGAAGTGGCTGTCCAGGAAGGGGCGACCCTGGTACGGGTTGGTACGGCGATCGTTGGAACAAGACCCGGTTAAAGAGGCTGGATGGATACCCCGGCGTTTCTGATAAGTATTATCGCTCGAATACTCATTTGGACCATTTTCATCTCGGTCATACTTTCGTATTTCCTGCCACCCTATCATCCGGTGCGAGCGGCTCTCGATCGGGTCACCGGCCCTATGCTAAATCCGATCCGCCGCCTGATGCCGGCCACAGGCATGATCGATTTCAGTCCTTTGATACTGATCCTCTTGATCCAGCTGATATCCGTGATACTGGTCTCAATCGTGCGTTCGTTGTGAGGTAGATTATGCCTAAACGTAGGTTCCATCTGCATGACGGAAAACGCGGTTCGGCTCTGGCTGTCAGAGTCACGCCGCGTGCCAGCGCCAACAAGGTCACGGAAGTATTGAATGACGGTACGGTGAAGATCCACATCGCGGCTCCGCCCGTGGACGACAAAGCCAACGAAGAGCTGCTCAAATTCCTGGCCGATATCCTGGGCGTGGCCAAAACCCGGCTCGAGATCGTGGCCGGGTTGACGGGACGCGATAAGCTGATCTCCGTGCTGGATATGGATGCGGAAACCGTCCACAAACGGATCCTGGCTTTTTTAGGGTAGTTGATCGATCTATAAACAAACATCTCTTGTTCAACAAGAGATGTTTGTTTATTTAATGGATTTTTTGATAATAGTCGGCGCCGCGCAGCGTCTTACGCCGACTCCCGCACACGAGAGTGCGCCCTACACTCCTGGCGATTAATCGACCAGATCAAGTTGCCGGAGCATACAGCCGGCGATAGATCACATAATATTCGTAAATGCCGCGTATGTAATTGCGGGTTTCTGCGATGCGGACGATCTCCAGAAAGAGATCGGAGTCGCCGCCGGACAGATGCTGCCAGACCTGGGCTGAGCCTGGGCCGGCGTTATAGGACGCCAGGATTACAAACATATCATCTCCCAGCAAAGCCCGATTGTTTGCCAGATAATGTGTTCCGAACCGTACACTGACATCCGGCCGGTAGAGATCTTCACGTCTGTACTCGAATGGCCAATTTAACTGATTGGCAATATCCGCGCCTGTTTCAGGTACGACCTGCATCAAACCGTGCGCGTTGGCGGATGAACGCGCAAAGCCTTCAAAAAAACTTTCCAATCGGACAACACTAAAGATAAAAAGCGGATCAAAGCCTTCCAGCTGTGCATCGGGAATGATGAGATCGGAATAATAAAGCCCGTACCGCACATGGCTGAAATAAAGCGGCGCCAGGAAGGACTCGGTCTGATCGTCCATGCCTCCCAACGTGAGAACTTCTCGAATGGCAAAGATCGCCGTATGATATAAACCCAGATCAAGCAGGTAGTTACCCAACCGGTAACTATCTACGGCATTCGTGCTGACAGCCAGGCGAAGGTTCTCGAATTCGATCCGCGCCTGATCATACAAATCCAGCCTCCAAAATTCATTGCCGCGCATAAAACGCGGGTCCTGGGCGAGAGCGCCCGGCCCGGTTAAGTCTGTATCCTCCGGCAAGGTAAACTTCGTGCGCATCCATACATCAGCCGCGGCGCGTTCGGCAGCCAGATCGATGGTCAAATTGGAAATGGCTGGCGGTTCAAATGGAGCGCGGCCGATCAGCAATTCACGGGCTCGTTCACTATAGTAACCGTCCGGGTCGATGCTTTGGGCTTGTTGCCAGGCGGTTTGTGCGGCGGCATTATCGCCGAGTCGCAGCTGGGCCTTGCCGATCCAGAGGAAAGCGCGCGCCCGATCTTCCGGTGTAATTGCAAATGAAAGGCTGCGGTTAAAGGCATCTAAAGCGGTGGAGAAATTGCCCTGGCGGTAACGGACGATTCCGGCCAGGAACACTCCGGTTGCTGCCTGTGGGTCACCGGGAAATTCATTGGTCACCTTTTCCCAGGCTTGCGCGGCCTCATCCAGGCGGCCATCGCGTTCGAGAATGCGGGCTGCGTACATAAGGTAATCCGGGGACAGATCGGAGCTCGGAAACAACGCCACAAAATCGAACAAGGTCTGTGCGGCCTGATCATGTAATCCAAGGTAGAACCATTGCAGCATGGCTTTATCGTCCCAGGCGACAGCCCAATCCGGATGAGACGAATAATTGGTGATGAAAACGGTTAATTCATCCACGCCAGCCTGGTGATTTCCGAGTTCGCGCAACGTGAGCGCCCGGTAGTAATGAGCAGTACCATCGTTGATCGGATTGGCGCCAAGGTAAATGTCCAACCGTTCAAGCGCTACATCATACTGGCCGGCAAAATAATCGACGAGCCCTCGATCCAGATCACTGACCGAGGCTCCGGCGTTGACCAGTTCAACCAGCGAAAGATAAGCAAATGAAGAAGACTGATAATTCTCAACTGCGAGCCGAAACCTGCCATATGCGTCTTCGCTCCGACCCAGGCCTTGATACACCAATCCGGCTTCATATGCGGCTTGAGCCTTAAGCTCGTTACTAACCGGCCGTGCCTGGATCCCGTCATAAATCGCCAGGGCAGTGTCGGTATTTCCCAATTTGGCGTTCGTATCGGCAGCTTTGATATCCAGTAGGGCGGTATCGTCCAGTCGCGGTGCCTGGATCGCGGCGGTATAGGCGGCGAGCGCATCCGAATAATTGCCTGCCTGGAAGAGCGCATCACCGCGCAGTTCCTGAACGTACGCATCCAACAAACCCGGCCGCAATGTTAAATATGTCTGCCAGGCTGCGGCAGCTTCAACATAAAGTCCGGATTCGTAAAAGATCTTGCCTTGCAGGAAGTGCGCATCGGCCTGATGGGTCGAATCAGGGAATTCACTGATCAAGGACTGTAAAGCGGTTAACGCATCTTGTGATCGACCATCCGCGAACTGCACGCGTGCTTCTCCCCACCTGGCTGCTGCGCGAACAGATGGGTCAGAAGAATCCCGAAATGCGGTTTGATAATGTGCCAGCGCGGTCTCGTAATCCCCGTTGAAGAACGCATGATCCCCCGCTTGCACACGCACCACAGGTATCGGTGTCGGGGTTGCGGGCGGGATGGGTGAAGCTGTCGAAGATGGGACAACGCTTGGAGTGAGGGTCCAGCCGGGTGGAATGATCTGGATCGGGAGGCCGCACGCCGAGATAACGGAGGCAAGCCAAAGTCCGAGCAGGATGCGTAGTGTCAGTTTCATCTCGACCCTTATAAGCGTAAACACAGGGAGTGTCAATGCAGCCTCTCCTTCCTGGGGTCATCTATGCCAAAACCC
Organism: uncultured Anaerolineaceae bacterium; assembly: GCA_964447845.1. Lineage (GTDB taxonomy): Bacteria > Chloroflexota > Anaerolineae > Anaerolineales > Villigracilaceae > DASXQN01. The sequence goes on along the minus strand of CAYUUJ010000178.1, from coordinate 1,355 downwards.
TTAGAAAATACTAATATTAACCAGTCGATCAATTCACTGGATTCGAGCTAAAGATGGAGGTGATCAATATTCACCCACTTTTTCAAGCGCTTTATATGGATCGAACGCATCCCGCAAACCGTCGCCCACCTAATTGACGGGGATGATCGTGAAGAAGATCATCAACCCCGGAAAGATAGCCAGCCATGGATACTTTATTAATTGTTCCTGCTTTTCGCTGAGCAGGTTACCCCAGGAAGGAGTGGGTTGTTGGATGGCTGGTTTGAACTTTTAAAGGTTCAATGCCTATTCGATTCTCCGCCGCAAATTGTTATAATGCCTGCATGTCCCTGCTGGAATTCTCCACCTCGAGCTCCGAATCAGGCCTGCGTCGCGGGCTGGTGGAGTGCGGTCGGATTTGCTACACACGCGGATTGATGACGTCCAATGATGGCAATTTGTCAGTGCGGCTGAACCAGGATCAGATTCTCATAACGCCATCGGGAATATCCAAGGGTCGGATGGATCCGGATGATTTATTAGTCATTGATCTAAAAGGAAATGTGCTGGCCGCCCAGGCTGGCCGCAACCCGTCGTCTGAAACTCCCATGCACCTGGAAGCTTATCAACAACGGCCGGATGTCCGCGCTGTGATCCACGCCCACCCGGTTTTTGCAACGGCGTTAACTGTTGCGGGGATCGAGTTCCCGTCGGATATGCTCCCTGAAGTCATCCTTACGTTGGGCGATGTGCCTATCACCCCTTATGCAACACCCGCCTCTCACGAAGATGCAGATGCCGTACGCGAGCTGATCCAGACGCACAATGCGATCCTGCTCTGCCAGCATGGCAGCCTGACTGTTGGCACGGATTTGGAGGAAGCCCTGATCCATCTCGAACGTATCGAGCATGTGGCAGAGGTATTTTGGCGGGCTCAAGCCCTCGGCCCGGTAAAACGTATTCCACCGGATGCGCATCGGCGTTTGTCCGAGATGAGTAAAAGATTTCTTTCCAAGTGAGGCGGTATGCGTAGTGTTTTTTGGGAAGCCGGCCAAGTCAGGATGATTGACCAGCGCCGGTTGCCCACGACGTTCGAAATTTATACTTGCCCCGATTACGCCTCCGTCGCCCGGGCGATCAAGGAAATGGTTATTCGCGGCGCGCCGGCTATTGGTGCTGCCGCTGGATTTGGGCTTGCGCTGGCGGGTTTTGCATCCGCATCTTCGGGCCCCTCGGATTTGCTCGCCGACCTGGAAGCTGCAGCGGCCACTTTGAAGTCTGCGCGTCCAACCGCCGTGAACCTGGGTTGGGCCCTGGACCGGATCCTGAGGCATGTGCATTCGATGAAGGCTTCAGCGCAAGAGGTATGCCGGGCC
>CAYUUJ010000177.1:0-5439 GCA_964447845.1 uncultured Anaerolineaceae bacterium | reverse complement strand
TGTTATTGCGGCGCGCCGGATTGCCGCCGCCGGATAACCGCCGAAGATTGGAAGAATCCGGAATTGCAAACCCGCTACGACGGATATTTCTCAGCCTACCTGCAAAGGCGGCTGGACGCGTTGAAAGCCAAAACTTCCGCTCGCGCCCACGCCTGACCTGATCATTTCCTGCACAAAAATAGGCGCACGGACCCAGGTGGGTCCGTTCGCCTATATGGTACACTGCCGGATAATGCCAAATCTCAATCAATTTGCAGTTCGAATATATCTCATCGCGCTTGTATTGCGATTGATCCCGATCTTGTTTGCGCGCGGCCTGGGCATCGGGCTGGATGATATGTTCCAATACGATATGCTGGCCCGCAGCCTTGCATCCGGGAACGGGTATCGATGGTACGCGCGCGAAGATCTGAGCCAGCTCGAGCCTTATGTCGATTTTGATTTTTCATCGGTGGCGTATGATCCCGAGCGTGGTGTTTTAACCTCATTTCGTGCTCCGCTATACCCTGCTTTCCTGGCTGCTGTTTATGCGATCAGCGGTCCGGGATTTGGTCGCTTTTTGGCTGCCCGTCTGGCACAGGCTCTTTTGCTCGGCGCGACTTTGGCGCCGCTCACGTATTTCACTGCCCGCCAATTGCTTGGTTCCGCGTTGCGGAATGGGGAGGGGTTAAGCGATCCATCGCAAACTGAGCGAGCCGCGCGTATTGCAGCCTGGGTCGTCGCAGGTTATCCGATCCTATTGTTATTTCCTCTGGGTCTGGGTACGGAAAATCTTTTCTTTGTGTTGCTGCTACTCTCTTTCCTCAGCCTCCTCAAGACAGCCTGTAATCCCTCTGCATTCCGCTTTCTGCATTCCGGTTTTCTACTCGGCCTGACGGCCCTCACTCGTTCGGTCATCCTTCCGTTCGCAGGTCTTGCGATCATTTGGGTCTGGCTCTCGCCGATCATGGAAACATCCATTGTTGCCATAAGACGGAAAAAGAAACCCGTTCGTGGACCACGCAATTTAGCGTTTGGAAATCTACCCGGCGCGGCGCTTGTCGGGCTGGCGCTTGTTGTGACAGTCCTGCCGTGGGTGATCCGCAATTCTCTCCTGTATGGAAAACTCACAGGCATCGAGACTTCGCTTGGCTATAATCTTTATGTGGGCTATCATCCGCTGAGTACCGGTACGTTTACTTTTGGCCCATCATTGGATCTGGTCCCGATTTTGGATGATTCACTGCGAGATCGGATTGGCACACAACAGGCGATCGAGTTTATCAAAGCGGATCCCGCTCGATTCCTGCCTCTGATGATCAGCCGCCTCGGTCATTTCTTCCGACTGGAACTGCGAGTGTTGACTTATTTTTATTCCAGCAATTTTTTTGGTTACATCCCAACGCCGCTCCTTTTGACCCTGGCAGCCATCTTTGGCCTACCCTTCGCCATCCTGAGTTTATCCTCCGCCTTTGGGGCAGCGCTGCTGCGGTTCGATCGCAGCTCGCTTCTATTGCTGTTCCTTTTCGTAGGATATGTAGCCCCGCACATTTTCATCCTGTCGGAGGAACGCTTTCACGTTGCCCTCGTTCCTTTCCTTGCGATCCTGGCGGCTCATTTCTGGACCCTCGGCCTGCCCGCCGTTTCCGCGCGTTACCGCAGCTCGCGCGTTGGACGCGCCGCCGTTACTTTGGCATGTGTAGCCTCTATTCTCTTGCTGTTGGGCTGGGCATATCAATTGACCAGTGACTCAGAAAAATTTGCTCTCCTACTTGGTCCGAACGGCAATCAAACCTATTTTCCTTATTAGTACCTTTGCAAAAGTCACGGTGTCCGCGAATTTTCGCATATCTTCACGAATTGGTTTGTCATCTTCGCGAAAATTCGCGTAAATTGGCGGATGGACGAAAATTGAGATGATATGAAAACTCTACTCGGTGAAAAACTTCATTTTGACTGGAAAGTTGTCACGATCACCATAGTCAGTACTCTGTTGCTCATGGTGGATTATTATCATAGATTAACCCCGGATAAAGGCCTCGATCGAACGATCCTGTATTTAATTATTCCCCTCTTTATTATCGTTGCGGTTTTCCGAGAATCGCCGGCCGAATTTGGGTTTACGCTCGGTGACTGGAAAGCAGGTATTCTCATCACACTGGCCGTAATCCTGTTAACCGCGCCGATCTTGTGGCTGGTTGCACGTGGGGATGCCATGCAGAGCTATTATGAACAGCAGGCGGCAGGGCTTCCATGGAATACTTTTGTAGACCTGCTCGGGTGGGAGTTTATTTTCAGGGGTTGGATCCTATTCGGTTACGCGCGCAAGTTTGGCCATGAAGCCTTGTGGCTCCAGGCAGTGCCATTTGCATTGGCGCATATCAGCAAACCGGAGGTGGAAACACTCTCCACGATTTTCGGTGGTTTTGTTTTTGGGTGGGTCGCCTACCGGACGAAATCCTTTGTGTACCCGTTGCTGATCCATTGGTTCGTTTCTTCGTTTACGATCCTGGTCGCGGCAGGCTACATTGGTTGAATACGCAATCCGCCCGGCACTCGAAAAGGAGGCTGCTTCCATTCGGAAACTGATCCACAAGGTCGGGATCAACCCCACGGGTTTGGACTGGAAACGGTTCGTCGTGGCGGTCACGCCCGAGGGTGAAATGATCGGCTGCGGGCAGCTCAAGCCGCACGGTAAGCATGTCCTTGAACTGGCATCGCTTGCAGTAAATCCGGAGTATCGGTTTCAGGGTATAGCCTCCGCCATCATCGAAGATTTATTGAAAGACCCAGCCCGGCCTCTATACCTGATGTGCCGTTCCCCGCTGGGTCCGTTTTACGAAAAATTCGGATTTCAAAGACTGGAATTGAATGAAATGCCCGGCTATTTTCGCCGCATCAGCCAGCTGGCTGGGTTGGTCGAGTCGCTTGCCAACGTAGATGAAACCTTGCTGGTGATGAAGTTGCAGTAAAATTGACATGTGCGTTCAAGTTACTTCGTCCTGATCGGGGTCATTTCAGGGTTCCTTCTGGCAGGTGCACTGGTATGGGTGAGTCGCTCTCCTTCGGGGAAGCCGATCGAGCTTATGCCCGCGCCGACCCAGCCGCCGCTGGTCGTGCACGTGATCGGTGCAGTACCGCGCCCTGGGGTGTACGAGTTGCCGGAAGGCAGCCGGATCCAGGATGCCATCCAGGCTGCCGGCGGGTTGCTGGCGCAAGCGGAAGTTTCCTTCATCAACCTGGCCGCGCCTCTCGAAGATGGCCAGCAATTGGACATCCCATATAAAGATGGGGCGCCGGCATCTGACCCATTTTCTGATGAGCCGCAAGCCACGCTTGACGTAAATCAATCCGAACTGATCGATATAAATACCGCATCCGTGGAGGAGCTCGACACCTTGCCGGGCATCGGCCCGACCACCGCCCAAAAGATCATTGAGTACCGGGAAGTAAATGGTCCCTTCCAGGATATTGAGGATATTATGAATGTCTCCGGCATCGGACCGGCGACATTTGAAGAGATAAAAGACCTTATTACGGTTTAATATGATTCGTGTTGATCATTATTTGCTTTAGTGAATTAATCTTTAAAAAATAATAGGACGCAGAGAACGCCGACTTTTGTTGATTGAAAAGCAAAAGTCGGCGTTCTCTGCGTTTTCACTTGCACCTGGTGCAAGTGCAGGTGTCTGAGTCCAGAATAAATTGGCGTGAAAAATCTACGCAATTACGTGTCTTGCGATCACCATTCTCAAGATCTCACTCGTCCCCTCGCCGATGGTCATCAAGCGGGCATCCCGATAAATGCGCTCCACGGGGTATTCACTGCTGTATCCATACCCACCGTGAACCTGGATCGCGTTGCGGCAGACGCGCTCGGCCATTTCAGTGGCGAATAATTTAGCAATGGCTGCTTCTTTGGCGAAAGGACGACCTTCGCCTTTCAGCCAGGCAGCTTTGTAGATCATCCCGCGCGCGGCTTCGATTTCCATGGCCGCGTCGGCCAGCATGATTTGTACGGCTTGATAGCCCGCGATGGCTTTTCCAAACGCCTGGCGTTCTTTGGCATAGGCAACGGCATATTCAAATGCCGCCTGCGCCAGCCCGATAGAGAGAGCGCCGATCCCAATGCGCCCCGCATCCAAAGTCGCCAGGGTTTGTTGCAAGCCGTGTCCCTCTTCGCCGATCAGATTGGCGAGTGGAACGCGTACATCTTCATAGGTGACCGCATGGGTGGGGGAGCCGTGTAACCCCATCTTTTTTTCGGGTTGACCGATTTTCAGGCCGGGAGTATCGGTCGGGACCAGGATCATGCTCAATGAGCGGGACCCGCCCGCGGTGTCGGTCCGAACGAGCGTAATAATATACTCGGCGATGCTGGCGTTGGTGGTCCACATCTTCGAACCATTGATCACCCACTCGTCACCGTGCTTTTCTGCTTTGGTTTGTACGCCACCCTGTAGATCCGATCCCGCGCCGGGCTCAGTTAACGCCAGAGCGCTCAATTTACCTTTTCCGTTGGATACGAGTGGCAGCCAGCGTTCTTTCAAAGCCTGGCTGCCGTAGTTTACGATCGGTGCGGTGCCCAAACCGTTGTGGGCGGCGATGGATAAGGCAGTTGATCCGCAGCCCCAGCCCAGCTCCTCGATCGCCAGCGCCGCGCTGATGGAGTCCACATCCGCACCGCCATATTGCTCTGGGATGTTCAGTCCCAGCAAACCGAGCGGTGCCATCTTGCGCACCGCATCCCAATTAAATACACCCGTCTCGTCCACCTCTCGAGCTTTCGGACGAAGATGAGTGGCCACAAACTCGTGGACGGTCTTGCGCCATAATTTTTGTTCGTCGGTTGGATCAAAATTCATTGAGTCCTTCGCTTTTATATTGATTCCTAAAAAATCCACGAGATAATTACGCATAAATTGCCAAGGGCGTGTAATGCGATCGGCACCAGGATGCTTTCGCTTTTCAAGAATGCCCAGGTGAGTATGAATCCTCCGATGGCATTGTCAATATCCGGGTTGCCATAAGCCACATGTAATAATGCAAAAACCAAGCCTCCCAGCACGATTACAACCTTTGAAGAAAATACACCTTTAAATCCACTTGCAAAGATCAATCGATACAGAGGCTCTTCGACGAGAGGCGCAACAACGCATGCATACCAGATAGTTTCCAGAAAAGCATGCGAATCGGAGATCTTGCCTCGAATGATCTCGCCTCCAGAAAGGGTAACGATACCAGCAGCGACCGCGATGATCGCGCCGCCGATGAGCCCGGCTGCTACGGTGGCATTGAACCAGTACTGGAGTTTTTGTTTCGGTTTAAAAGATAATCCCAATGATTTAAGATCGCCATCGGCTAGCAGAAATAAGAGTCCGATGCCGATCAGCGCGTAACTGATTCTGAAGATCGGGTCAATAAATTTTACCCCCAGCGTAAAATCGATTATTAGTACGG
>CAYUUJ010000176.1:0-5447 GCA_964447845.1 uncultured Anaerolineaceae bacterium | reverse complement strand
GCTTGGCAGGCATTCTATTTTTTACCGCGAAGAAGCGAAGATCGCAAAGGGGAAACTTTTAGGTTCCCTGCCATCGCGGTTTCATTTAGTTCAAGAAGCGTTCCAGCAGACCGCGCAAGCGGGCTTCGCGCGTACGGTACTTTGGGCGGGGTAAGCGTACCAGCTTCTCATACTGGCCCAGCACGATCTTGGTGGTGCGTTTGATATCGTAAGCGGAAGAAGCTCGACGGGCCGCGTCGCCCATTTGCTCGATCAGGTCCGGGTCCAGGCAGAGGCGGGTGAGCTTGGCGGTGTACGCCGCCAGGTGATGAGTCGAAAGGAAACCGGTCTTGCCGTCTTCCACCGTGTCACTTACGCCTGGTGAGTGAATCCCCACAACCGGCAATCCAGCACCCATGGCTTCGATCACCGAAAGCGGATGGACTTCCGTCACCGAGGCGGTGACAAATGCATCACACATGGCCAGGTAAGATGGCAGCTCGTCGTAATCGATCATGCCTGTAAATAAAACCAGCTCGGAGATACCGAGCTCGGAGGCCAGGGATTTCATGTCATCGTGGATTTGCTTTGGCCCGCCGCCCACGATCAACAGCCGCACCTGTTTTACGACCTGGGCGACACCCGCAAAGGCGCGCAAAAGAAACTCGATGTTTTTTTCCAACGCTACACGACCCGCATAGACGAGCAATATGTCGTTCTTTTTAAAGCCCAATTTCCGGCGCGACAGAGGGGCGGCCTTGAGAAAATGCCCTAAATCCACACCATTCGGAACCATCTCGATTTTGGACGTGACACCGAGTTGGCGCAGGACTTTTTCCATGCCGTGCGAAGGCGAAATCACCATGTCCATGGCATCACAAAAAGAGGGCATATAGGCTTGCAGCAGACTCTGGCTGACTTCCTCGGGCATGAGAGGCAGGTAGGTTTGCGCGTATAGATCGTAGCGGGTGTGATTGGTGAAGACAAGCGGGATCCCCACTTTCCGGCAGTAGTGAAGCGCCAGGCGACCGCTCAGAAAAGGGTGATGCACATGGGCCACATCCATGGTCAGGAGTGTTTTTTTGGCAGGACGTGAATATCGCAGGGATAAGTAATATCCCGTATCGGCCAGTGCCAGGCCCGGACTCCGGAAAACGCGCGGTTCGTCGTCTTTATATTCCAGGTCCCCGAAGGTAAATACGTAGACCTCGTGCCCCAGCTTTTCCAGATGGCGTTTGTTCAAGTCGATATAGGTCGTGATACCGCTGACGTGCGGCTTGTATGTATCCACCAACATTCCGATGCGCATTGGATCCCTGGTTGTCCCTCGAATTTAGCCCCGAACCCACAACACATTTTCAGTTTCTGAATTTAATGGCGTAGGTGAATAGCCTTGCCTTGAGTTTCTATGCTAAGGCACGTGAGAAGGGATGTCAAGCACCATTTCCGGATTTTCTGGAAGGATGCCAGCCCCTCCGAGAAGATGGCCAGAAAATAGTCTCTAGACCGCGTGTGGTAGAATTTTCCGAGAGAAAAATAATGGTCAAATTAATTCTGCGTGAAAAAGAATTCGAAGCGCGCCCGGGTATCAATCTGCTGGAAGCCCTCAGGAAAAATAATATCGTGCCCGAGTCCGTGATCGCCACGCGCCGGGACGAAATGATCCTGGACGACGAGATCCTGAAAGATGGCGATGTGATCAAGTTGATCGCGGTGATTTCAGGCGGCTGACCTTAAGGATTAAACACAAAGGAGACTAAGGACACCAAGCTTTTTGCCTTTGAGTCCTTTGTGACCTTCGTGTTTGGAGTTTTATTTTCATGAAATGTCGTAAATGTGGAACCAAAGCTTCGGTCAATATGCGCCAGCACAAATTGGCTTTGTGCAAGGAGCACTATCTCGAGTGGGTGCCCGAGCAGACCGAGCGCTTCATCAAAAAATATAATATGTTCACGCCCGAAGAGAAGATCCTGGTGGCGGTTTCAGGCGGCAAGGATTCGCTTTCCTTGTGGGACATCCTTATTCGCCTTGGATATCAAGCGGACGGTTTGTACATCGGCTTGGGCATCGATGGAGGGATCGGTTATTCGTCCGAATCGCATCGGCTGAGCCAGGAATTTGCAGATAAGCATGGACAGAAATTGCATGTGGTGGACGTGGAGCAGGAGTATGGTCAGCCAATACCGGTGCTGTCCGAAATCAGCCATCGTGGCCACGGCAAACCCTGTGCCGTCTGCGGGTTGACCAAGCGACATGTGATGAACCGTACCGCCCGCGATCTAGGATATGATGTCCTGGCGACGGGACATAATCTGGACGACGAGGCCTCCGTTCTGTTCGGCAACACATTGACATGGTCCGGTGATTATCTTCTCCGGCAAGGGCCGGTGCTGCCAGAAGCGCCGGGTCTGGCGCGCAAGGTCAAGCCGCTCTGCCGCTTCTATGAAAGAGAAATGGCCGCTTATGCGCTGGCGCGCGGCATCCCATACATCTATGAAGAATGCCCGTTCGCCGAAGGATCGCACTCGATTTATTACAAGGAAATTCTTAATCAGCTCGAAACCACCCGGCCCGGCGCAAAATTAACCTTCTATCTCCGTTTCCTCGAAGCCCGTAAGAACGGATTGTTCGCAGAACACGAGAGTGCAGTGCATTTGCAACCATGCACGAACTGCGGGCAACCCACCAGCGCACCCGGCCTGTGCTCCTTTTGCCGAATGATCGAGAAAGTTAAACTCCCTGAAGCTTGAGACTTTATTCGAAAACTAACCACTAGGTCGCCAAGCCTCAAAGACACTAAGAAAAAAATTTCGTGCCTTTGTGTCCTGGTGGTTAAAATGCTTGTTTTTCAGGACAACTCTAAAGGAAATTATGGCACAACAAAGCTCCAATAATAAAGAAAAACAACCGCCTGTACTATTCGATAAAACCCAATCCATCGTGAAGAAGCTCAGTTCCCTGCTCGGGGGAACGCTGGTTGCTTATTGGAATAACCCGCGCGGCAGCGTCTGTCATGACGACGTGGTGGCGCTGTATGAATTGCTCGAAAAACTCAGCAAGCAAGAGGCCATTTATTTATTCATCAAATCCAGCGGCGGCAATGGACAATCCGCGCTGCTGTTGGTGAACCTGCTGCGGCAGTATTGTGACAATATCGTAGCCTTGATACCTCTCGAATGTGCCTCGGCTGCGACCATGATCGCTTTGGGCGCCAACGAGATCCGCATGGGTCCGATGGCGTACCTGACCGCCGTGGATACGTCGCTGACCCACTCACTCTCCCCGCTGGATCGCGATAATGACCGGGTCAGTGTCAGCCTGGACGAGTTGACGCGCGTGGTGCGTTTGTGGCAGGGCGAGCATTCGGAGTCGACGGAGAATCCGTATCAGGAATTATTCAAGCATGTGCATCCACTTGTCATTGGAGCGGTAGACCGCGCTGAATCGCTCTCGATCATGCTCTGCAAGGAGATCCTGTCCCACCATATCAAGGACGATAAACTAACGGATGAGATCGCCGGCACATTGAACTCCAAGTATCCATCTCATAATTATCCGATCCTTTATAATGAAGCCCAGCGGATCGGTCTCAATGTGAACCATCTTTCGCCCGAGGTCAATGCGCTGCTGCTGGAACTGAACGAGCTCTACAGCGAGATGGGACAACGCGCCACCACCGATTTTGACGACACGCACGCCCACGGGAATGAGATCTTGAACATATGGGAATCAACCGATATCCAGGTCATTTATCAACAAGATAAGGATTGGTTCTATCGGGTGGAGGAACGACGCTGGATCTCTCTGAATGACAACAGCAGCTGGCGCAGATTCCAGAAGGTGAACGGCAAGGTGGAAAAGTCCACTCTACATATCGCCTAAGTGATTTAAAACTCAACAAAAAGCTCCGGGTGCTTGCACCCGGAGCTTTTTGTTTTCTATCCTCACAAGATGGATGGACTATCCGATTTCAGCGCTGACAGGCGGCGGCTCTTTGATCGCCTTGGGACGCGCGCTGTTTATGAATACGACCGAGCCGATGATGATGGCGGTCGCCAGCCAGATACGCGGCTCCATCGGTTCATTCCCCAGCCAGTTGCCGAGCAGAACCGCGACCACCGGGTTTACGTATGCGTACGTCGAAACCAACGAGATGGGTGCGTTCTGCAGGAGCCAGCCGAAAGATACGAAGCCGACCAGAGACCCTACAAAGATCAGATATATCAAGCCCCATAACGAGTTCGCGCTGACACCGGACGGGTCAAACCGTGACCACTCGCCTGTTAAACCCGATACGATGAACAAGCTGATGCTTCCGGTTAACATCTCGGCGCCGGAGACCATTAAAATAGACTTGGGTAAGTCTGCAACTTTGCTATAGACTGAACCGATTGACCAAAGTAAACAAGCTACCAAAATGGCACCAACGCCTAACGGGCTCAAATTCAAATCCTTGCCGGATAACTCCGAAGAACCGACCAGCAGGTAGATGCCTCCGAAGCCGATCAATAATCCCATTACCGCCTGCCAGTTGGGCTTGACGCCTCCCGGTCGAAACGCCTCGGTCACCACCATGAACATGGGCACCGAGCCAATGATCAGCGCGGCGATCCCGGATGGTATGGTCTGTTCGGCCCAGGACACCAGCCCGTTGCCGCCCAGGAGCAGAAGTGTCCCAATGATCGCTGTCGATCGCCACTGTGCTTTTGTCGGCAGGCTCACTCCTGCAGCCCTCTGCCAGATCAGCAGGATCAGACCAGAGATAAAGAATCGCGCACCCGCGTGCAGGAACGGAGGAATGGTCTCCACCGCGAATTTGATCGCCAGGTAGGTGGAACCCCAGACGATATATAGTGATAATAAGGCCAACCATGTTTTTATTCTCATTCATTGCTCCAGATGACGGGTGCTGTTTCAGGTTCAGTCCTGGAAAGTTCCCAACCCAATATCGCTTTCTTGCGCGCCGATCCGTACCGGTAATTCCCAAATTCTCCGAGATTGCGAATGACACGATGGCATGGGATCAGGATGGGCACCGGGTTTTGACCAACCGCATTGCCAACGGCCCGCATTGCACTCGGACGTCCGATCAGTTTTGCGATATGTCCATATGTGGTCATTGTCCCAGGTTCGACGTGCAATAACGCCTCCCAGACTTTAAGTTGGAAATTTGTGCCACGCAAATGCAAGCGTAAAGGTGTGTCGCTGCGCCGGTTCAGGTCGAAGATCGGTTCGACCAGCGGCGCAGTAGCAGCATGATCCTCGATCATGCTGGCCTCTTTCCAGCCGGCGAATAATTCATCGATCGCATCGCCTTCGGAGGTCTGCACAAAACCGAAATGGCAGATGCCCCGCTCGGTCAGGCCGATCAAACATTGTCCAAATGGCGTTGCATGCAGTCCATAACGGATGGTTACGCCGGCGCCCTGGCTTTTGTATTCACCCGGGGTTACAGCCTCCGCCGTAAC
>CAYUUJ010000175.1:0-5466 GCA_964447845.1 uncultured Anaerolineaceae bacterium | reverse complement strand
GTAGCGGCAGTATTGGCCGGCAGCGTTCCAAACCCTGGAGAGGTATAATCTCTCAGTTTCATAAGCTATGGACCCGATCTATTTGGACTACGCCGCTTCTACTCCCGTCCACCCGCGCGTGCTGGACGCCATGCGGCCCTATTTTAGCGAATCTTTTGGGAACCCTTCGTCGGTTCACCGATATGGACAGCGCGCCGAGGCCGCTTTGGAATCTGCGCGTGAAACCGTCGCCTCGATCCTCAAGTGCCGCGCGGATGAGATCATTTTCACTTCTTGCGGCACCGAGTCGGACAATCTGGCTTTGCACGGCGCGGCTTTGGCAGGGAGAAAAAATGACCGAACCCTTATCCTGACCTCGCACGCCGAGCATCCGGCGGTCAGTAAAACCGCCGAAGCCTTGGAGCGGGAATTTGGCTTTCAAATCGGATGGCTGCCAGTCGATGCTCAAGGGACAGTCACCGTTGAAGCGATGAGGCAAGCGGTTTCAGATGAGACAATCCTCGCTTCCGTTATGTATGCCAATAATGAGATCGGCACGATCAATCCGATCGCAGAGATTGCGGCGCAGTGTCGCACGGCAGGCGTCATCTTTCACACCGACGCGGTCCAGGCCGCCGCATATTTAGATGTGGATGTCCAGAAACTGGGTGTAGACCTGCTTTCATTAGGCGGCCATAAATTTTACGGTCCGAAAGGCGTAGGGGCGCTATACGTCCGCAACGGGACACAGCTGGTTTCCCAACAGACAGGTGGTGGGCAGGAACACGGTTTGCGGGCGGGGACACAGAATGTGGCATATATCGTCGGTTTTGCAGAAGCGCTGCGATTGGCAACTGAAGAGCGTGAGTCGCGGGCAGCGCATGTAAAGCCTTTGCGTGATCACATCATCGGCGCCGTCCTGGAAGACATTCCCGATTCACGGCTGACTGGACATCCTGAGGATCGTCTGCCTAACCATGCTTCGTTTGTATTTAAAGATGTGGATGGCAACCTATTATTGCAAATGCTTGACTCGGCTGGCTTCGCCTGTTCCTCTGGCTCGGCCTGCAAGACTGGAAACCCTGAGCCGAGCGAGGTGGTGATGGCGCTCGGCCTTAGCCGCGATTGGGGACTTGGATCTTTGCGAGTGACGCTGGGTATGGCTTCCAGGCCTGAAGAGATAGAGCTGTTCGTCGATACTTTGCCATTTCTGGTTGAAAAGGCTCGCAGCCTGGCTAATCGATGAAGTCAACAACCATTAAGCGTCAGCTGGTTTTTCATCCCTTCCTCTTCGCGGTGTATTCCGTGGCGGGTATTTATTCGCGCAATGCCTCCGATATTCCGATCGGATGGGCGCTCCGACCATTGATCGTAATTTTGGCTTTGACCGCGATCGTTTTCTTTGCGCTGAAAAGAGTACACCACGATGATCGCTACGTGGGGCTGCTCACTACACTATCGCAATTCTGGTTTTTCTACGGGCATTTTTCAAGGGTTCTGCAGGAAAGATCCCCTTATTGGAACACTACCGCCGGTATGGTCCTTTCCTTTCTGGTCTGGACCGTCCCGCTGGCATTCATTGGCAGCGCTTGGACCTGGCGGCATATATCAAACCCCGCTTTGGTCACCACCTTTCTGAATGCCACGTCGGCGATTCTTGTGATTCTGCCCAGCATGCAGGCAGGTGGGTATGTTCTCCAGACATTTTTTCAGAAAAGCTTGCGAGAATCCAGCGCGGACGGAGGCGCGATCCTGGCGTTACACCCGTCCTCCGCTCCGCCTGACATCTACTTGATCGTTCTGGATGCCTATGGACGATCCGATTTTCTTAAAGAAGTGTACGGCTTTGAGAACAGCGATTTCATCTCATTTTTGAAGGCAAATGGCTTTTACGTCGCGGAAAGCAGCACTCCAAATTATCCTCAGACCGCACTTTCTCTGTCTTCCATGTTGAACATGGAGCATCTCTCCGAGCCCACCGAAAGCCTGAGAGGCGGTAATAACCGCGCCCCCCTCAACATTTACCTTCATCACAGCGAGGTGCGTTACGCCCTCAATGCGGTCGGGTATAAATTTGTGGCGCTGCCCACTGTTATTTCCTTTACCCAGATCCGGGATGCAGATGTCTATTACAACATGACCTTCGGCGACGTGAATGAATTTGAAGGTGTGCTGCTTTCATCCACGCTCTTGAATCTGCCCATCCAGGCATTGGACCTGGATATTCCTGTCCCCAGTTATGACCTGCAGCGACGTTATATTCTGTATTCCCTGGATACTCTACAGGATGTGCCGGCGCTGCCCGGACCAAAATTCGTCTTTACCCATATCCTGGGACCTCACCCGCCTTTCGTGTTCGATGCCGATGGAAATCCGATCCAGCCTGATTATCCTTTCAATCTTCGTGATTCAACATTTCTGGGAACCCCGGATGAGTACGTAACGGGTTACGTGAACGAAACGACGTACTTGAACCGCCGGTTGGAGGAGGTCATCGAGGTGATCCTCAGCACGTCCGAGCGACCACCGATCATCATCCTGCAAGGCGACCATGGACCGGCCAATTATTACGATCAGGATAAATTGGATGTTTCCTGCCTGCGGGAACGATATTCCATCCTCAATGCATACTATTTTCCGGATCAAAACTATTCAGCTTTATACCCTTCCATTACACCGGTCAACTCATTCCGGGTGATTTTCAACCAGTATTTTGGGACGGACCTGCCCATGCTTGAGGACAGAAATTATTTTGCCCCCTTGCAGAGGCCATTTGATTATACGGAAGTCACCGACAAAGTTCAGCTAGCCTGTGACGTGACACCGGATTAATGGAACTTATGGAATGACTAAAGTCGTAATTGCCATGTCTGGAGGAGTTGATTCCTCCGTTGCTGCCGCCCTGCTTAAACAACAGGGCTATGAAGTGATCGGGATGATGCTGCGTTTATGGTCTGAACCCGGGAAAGAGGAATCCAATAGATGCTGTACCCCCGACGCGATGGCACAAGCGCGCCGCGTTGCGGCAAAATTGGACATTCCCTTTTACGTAGTGGATGCCAAGGAAATTTTCCGCGAAACGGTTGTGCAGTATTTTCTGGATGGCTATGCCCGCGGTGAGACGCCCAATCCCTGCCTGATGTGTAACCGACAGATCCGCTGGACATTTTTATTCGATCACGCCCGGGCTCTGGGTGCGGAGTTCATGGCCACCGGTCATTATGTGCGCATTCGATCATCTGCCGGGCAGCGTCAGCTCCTACGGGCAGTGGATGCATCGAAAGATCAATCCTATGTTTTGCACGTCCTCAAGCAGGACAAACTCGCGCATGCACTTTTCCCGATCGGCGATCATCCCAAACCGGAGATCCGCAGGTTGGCGGAGGAATTCGAGTTGCCCACAGCCGCGCGTAAAGACAGTCAGGACCTTTGTTTCCTGGCAGGAGAGGATTACCGGGCTTTCCTGCAACGGAATGCTTCAGAAATTCTCAAGCCTGGCGAGATCCGGATGCGCAGCGGGGAAACGGTCGGCACTCATACCGGCCTGGCAAATTACACCATTGGCCAGCGTAAAGGTCTGGGTATTGCAGCTGCGATGCCTTTCTATGTGATCGGAAAGGAAACCGGCACGAACACATTGGTAGTTGGCGAAGCTGGAGAGCTGGGATCGGATGAATTAATCGCGCGGGATGTCAATTGGATCTCCGGGGAGACGCCGACCGAACCCTTCCGAGCTGAGGTCAAGATCCGTTACACCGCGCGCGAGGCTGAGGCGACCGTCACGCCATTCGAAAACGGGACCCGGACGAGGGTCCGGTTCGACGCGCCGCAGCGCGATATCACACCGGGTCAGGCCGCCGTCTTTTATCAGGATGGGCTGATGCTGGGCGGTGGAATTATCATTTGATGGTTAAGGTATAATCGCCGCTTATCTTATTCGGGAGCCGTAGATGGAAATTATCACTTTTCTGATCGACTTATTCCTGCACCTCGACGAACACCTGGCGAATATCATCAGCCAATATGGCGGATGGACGTATGGGATCCTGTTCGCGGTGATTTTTTTGGAAACAGGCGTCGTCGTGACGCCATTCCTGCCCGGAGATTCCCTGCTGTTCGCGGCCGGCACGATTGCCGCCATAGGCTCACTGAATATTTACTTCCTCGTTGTTCTGTTGATCATCGCCGCCATCGGCGGCGATACGCTTAATTATTGGATCGGTCATGCGCTCGGTGACCGGGCGTACAAGATCAAATGGATCAAGAAGGAATATCTCGATCGCACCCACGCTTTCTTTGAGAAACACGGCGGCAAGACGATCGTCCTGGCGCGTTTTGTGCCGATCGTGCGCACGTTTGCGCCGTTCGTGGCGGGTATCGGCCGCATGTCGTACGGTTATTTCCTGACCTATAACATCGCCGGCGGAGTGCTGTGGGTGCTGCTGTTCACTCTGGCCGGCTTCTTTTTCGGGAATATCCCATTTGTTAAAACCAACTTTGAATATGTCATCATCGCCATCGTCCTGATTTCGGTGGCTCCGATGGCCTACGAGGCCTGGAAATCCTGGCGTGAGTCCAGGCAGATCAAATCGGAAGCAGAGACGCCTTAGGGCGTCTCGATTTTTTTATGAAGTGGCTGGCTCTACTATTCAGCCTTTTTATCATCACGATCATCGTGTTGGCGGATGAAGGCCGGCTTGGTCCGATCCGAGGCTTCTATGATTTCCCGTATGGGGACAAAGTAGGTCATTTTATTCTTTATGGCCTGTTGGCTCTGATCCTGAACCTTTATTTCCTCTCCCGGCCTCGTGCTGATCCGAAGCGACTCGTCCTGACCGTCAGTTTGATCCTGGCAATCCTGATCGGACTCGAGGAGTGGAGTCAGGCGCGCTTCCCAAATCGCACAATGGATATCGTTGACCTGGCATTCGGGTATGCCGGCGTCGTGGTATTTTCTTTGATCGCATATCGAATAAAATCGTAGAGGCGACCCATTGGCTCGCCCCTACGGTGTTCATCACGGCACCAACTGCAGATGGCTTTCTGCATCCGCGACGATATCCATCTCGTCCCACCACATTGGATAATATTCATTGTTCGCCCATAGCGGCGCCATATCATCGTAATGCGGATGATAGGCATGGCCGGAATGGTAGAATTTCACACAATGCTGAATCGCGGGACATTGACACGCGCTGAGTGGGCAAACCTCATCCTGGGAATCTCCCTGCTGTTTGGACTCATCGTCCGGGTCTTTCCGGGACTGCTGGCCGGGTTCCCGTTAAATGATGGGGGCATGTTCCTGGTCATGATCCGCGATCTGCGCGCCAACGGTTTTGCGCTTCCCGCGTTTACTGGATACAACGCTGCGGATATCCCCTTCGCCTATCCGCCGTTCGGATTGTATTTCTCAGCGCTTTTGAACGCGCTGGGTTTTCCTGAAATGGGGATTCTGCGCTGGCTGCCGGTGGCGGTCAATTTTCTATC
>CAYUUJ010000174.1:0-5500 GCA_964447845.1 uncultured Anaerolineaceae bacterium | reverse complement strand
GGCAGTTCCGGCGTTGATCACCTTACCCTCAAAACTTATTGTCCGGCAATCTTGTGGCTGCCCCTCAGCGGGGGTGGCGCAAGCCGCCTTCCTGCCGCCCGAGTCGGATGTACGCCTCAAGACAGGTACCGACCTGAATGCGTCGCGACCCGCCTGTATATCTGAAATGGCAGCGGAGACGGGCCTGGATGCTGAAAAAGAGACAGCCTGGCACGAGCATGTCTTCGACGGGTTTTCCTTCGATCTGGATCGGATGGACTCCGGCTGGAGCTCCGAACGGTTTCTGACTGTTCTCGAGAATGTGTTGGACCAGGCAGTCCAAAAGCATCATGAGATCATGCCATGGCAAAATGCGATCTCCGTCTTGCGGCGGCATGTTTTGCCCTGTCTGCCGACGGACAAGCATGCGCTGGTCGAATCTCGCCTGGCTCAAGCGCGGGTGATGATCGGCGAAGCTGCCCAGCGTTCCCAGGCTTATTGGGAGTGGCAGGCGGAACGTCAGGCGGATATCCTGCGGGAGACCAGCCTGTCTCTGTTAACCACATTTGACGCTCAACAATTAAGCGAGGTGCTTGCCGAACATTTGCCGCGCCTCGGGATCCCGAGCGCCTTTCTGGCATTATATGAAAGCCCGTCTGTTTCATTGGAGTATGCTCGATTGGTTCTGGCCTTTACAGAGGCAGGCCGGGCCGGACTGGAGCCCGCCGGGGTGCGTTTCCCCGCTTGTCAATTGGTGCCGCCCGAATTCCTGCCAAAACACCGCCGCTACAGCCTGGTAGTTGAACCGCTCTACTTCCAGGAAAAATCAATCGGGTATGTTGTTTTCGAATTGGGCCCTCATGAAGGAGACGTTTATGAATTGCTGCGCGGCAACCTGAGCAGTGCCCTGCAGGGCGCCATCCTTTTTGAAGAGATCCAGCAGGCGCGCATGGTTGCTGAAAAAGCCGATCGAATCAAAACCCGCCTGCTGGCTAACGTAAGTCATGAGATGCGCACCCCGTTGAATATCATCCTGGGTTATACGCAGAACACTCTACTTGCAACGGGTGCGTATCAACAGGAGATACCGCCCGCATTGTTGAACGACATCGGCCATATTCAAAGCAGTGCCGAGCATCAGCTGCGTGTGATCAACGACCTGCTCGACCTTTCGCGCGCAGAGATCGATGAATTGGATCTTTCGCTGGAATTATTGGATCCGCATCCGCTCCTGATGGATGTTTTTCACGATCTGGCAGACCAATCCTCGTCACAGGCCGTGACGTGGAAGCTGGATATCCCGGACCGTTTACCATTGATCCGCGCCGACTCACTCCGCCTGCGCCAGATCCTTCTTAACTTGTTAAGCAATGCGGGTAAATTCACGGAGCGCGGTCAGATCACACTCGGAGCGGAAGTTACGCCGCCGCATATACACTTCCGAGTCAGCGATACCGGCCTGGGTATTTCCGCCGGGCAGCAGGAGCACATCTTTGAGCCGTTCGTGACCATTGAAGATAATCGACGCATAGCAGGCGGGATTGGCCTGGGGCTTTCGATCACGCGTCACCTGGTGATCCTTCACGGCGGCACCCTGAAGTTGGATAGTCAGCCGGGGAAGGGCAGCACGTTCCATTTCTATCTGCCTCTACCTGCGCTTGAACAGGCCCGGCCAGCGCAGAGCAAAACTGCCGCACCCGTGTTGCTGTTGATTTCATCTCACGAGAAGCCTCCCGCGGAAATTGCCGCATTGCTCCAACGGCAGGGATTGGAAATCCGTTTCCTCCGCAATAGTGACGACCTGGAGACTGTCCTGGCTGATGCCCAACCTGTTGCGATCGCGTGGGACCTGGCCGGAGCACTGCCCGGTGATTGGGGCCTCGTGCGTCATCTGCGGCATTACCCGCGTTTGAGCCAGGCGCCCTTCATTCTGTACGGTCAACTGCCTCAGTCAGATACAGGAGCCTCATCGCTGACGGTGGGCCTGACGGGCTTTGTTATGAAATCAGCCAATGTCCAGTCGCTGTCAGACGCGATCAGTGCGATGGGCCCACCGCAGGTCAACGGTCCGGTTTTGATCGTTGACGATGATCCGCAAGTGCGCGCCGAACATCAGGATTTGGTCGAAAAGAGTTTGCCGGGTTATCCCGTTCGCACAGCAGCCGATGGTGAGAGCGCACTGGCAGCCATGTCTGAAGAAGTCCCCGCGCTGGTATTGCTCGACCTGGTTATGCCGGGCCTGAGTGGAACCGACGTGCTCGACCAGATGCGGGAGCGCCCGCATCTGCGCCAGGTTCCGGTAATTATTTTGAGCAATAAGGTCATGAGCATGGATGACGTGAAGCATCTCGAACGTCATGCCCGCGTCACGCTTCAAAACAAGGGTATTTGGTCTGAAATGGAAGCCGTAGCGGCGTTGCATCGCGCCTTGTTTGGAACGGACACGTTGCCTCCTCAAACCAGTGCGCTTGTCAAACGTGCAGTCGCCTATCTGCATCAAAATTATGGGCGTTCATTATCCCGTTGGGAGGTTGCGGATGCGGTTAATGTGAGCGAGGATTATTTGAGCCGCGTGTTTAACCGGGAATTGGGCATATCCCCGTGGGATTATCTTAACCGATACCGCGTGCTGCATTCAAAAAGGCTCCTGCTGAACACGATGGAGAGCATTAGCTCCATCGCCCATCAGGTTGGATTTAATGATCAGGCCTACTTCAGCCGCGTATTCCACAAGTTATCCGGCATGTCCCCAAATGTGTTTCGCACGAGTCGAGACGGCTAGATTCGTAGATCGCACGCACGTAAATCGGTTATTCGTAAAACGTAAAGGCGTAAACGTAAACTTGTTAATCGTCAGTCATACATTGTCCATCGTCCATTGTCCTTCTTCAACCGAAATTAGCCTTTAAAGAACTCTATCAATAATCGATTGACTTCGGCCGCGGCATCCAACTGCACCCAATGCGTGGCGTCTTCGAAGAAGATCAATTTGCCGTCGTCGCAATAGTCGATGCTGGGCCGGGCCATGCGATGGCTGAGCGCGGCATCCTGCATGCCCCACAGCATGAGCGCCGGCACGCGCACGCGCATATCCTTGGTGACGGCGGGACGATATTGCACGGCGGCGCGGTACCAGTTGAGCATGGCGCTGATGGCGCCGGGCTGGGCCCAGGCTTTTTTATATTCCAGGATGTCTTCATTTGTAAACGAATGCACCCGGCCGCTGCCGCGCATGGCGCGCTCCAGGCCGCGCCAGTCATTCGAGCGCAGCGCGGCCTCCGGCAGCCAGGGCATCTGGAACGAAAATACATACCACGAACGGCGCAACTGCTCGAGGTCGCGCGTCAGGAAGCGCACCACCACGGCCGGATGCGGGACGTTCAGGATGCCCAACCGGTGCAGTCTCTCGGATTTCCAGATGCCCATCGCCCAGGCCACCACGCCGCCCCAGTCGTGCCCCGCCAGATTCACTTTTTCATAATCCAGCGCATCGATCAAGCCGATCACATCGTTGACCAGCTCGTGAATGCGATAGGCTCTGACGCCTTTGGGTTTATCGGACAGGTTGTAGCCGCGCTGGTCGGGGACGATCACACGATAGCCGGCCTCCACCAGCGCCGGGATCTGTTTGCGCCAGCCGTACCAGAATTCCGGAAAGCCGTGCAGCAACACGATCGGCGGTCCGTTTTTCGGGCCGGCTTGTTTGACGTGCAGGCGTATGCCGTTGGTTTTAATGTAGGTTTCTTCTAATTTCATCCATCACACCTATTCATCACACTTTTAATTTCGGACCCTACCTCAGTGTGTCATCCTGAGGGAACTAGGCCTGTCACGAATTGACAGGCCGTGACCGAAGGATCTCTTCATGGACCCAGAGGAGATCCTTCGGTCGCAGTCTGCAGCTGCGCTGCAGTCTTAGCTCCCTCAGGATGACACGAATTAAAGGTTTCAATACGATCCCTGAAAATACGCCTCGATCAGATCCGAAATATCGTTGGAGCTGTGCTCGCGCGCGACCGCGAAGAAATCGTAGCCCGTGACGCGCCCGCGGCTGTAACGCGCCGTGTAATCCTTCAGGAAACGATAGAAGTCGTCATTCCCCATGCGCACGTTGAGATCATATAGAAAATTCGCGCCGTTGAGATAGGCCGCGTTGACGTAAGTGCGGAAGGTCGTCACCTGATAGAGCGACGTGTCTACCCAGCCGGCCGGGCCGAAGTAATTCACGCGGAAGCCCCACCACCAATCGTCGAAGGCCGGATAAATAAAAGAATAATAGATGTGTTCGCTATAGACGGCCATGGCCTCGTCCAGCCACGGCTCGAGCGCCTGGTCGTTGCCCACCAGCCCGAACCACCATTGGTGCGAGATCTCATGCACGCCGATGCTGACCATGTTGCTGCGTGCCGAGCCCCCATATTCATCGTAAAACTTCGTAGCCAGAAAGACCAGCCCATCGTACTCCTGTCCATCCGGCATGTCCGTCTGGACGACGCTTAAACTGTCATACGGATACGGTCCGAATTTCGGGATGAACAAGCCCACCGCCTGGACGGCCGCCTTCAGCATGCCCTCGCCCGCGCCTTCGAACCCCTCGAAGTAATAGGTGCGGATCACCACCGCCCCGACGGCTGATTCGGATATCAAATAGCGGTCGCTGGCTGAGAGGGCGAACGTGCGCGCACCGTAGAGGCGGTAGCGCGTCCATTCGCCGTTGGCCTCGCCGGGCGCGCTGGCCGCCACGATCACCTGCGGGTCATTGACCTTGAGATTGACCTCGAAATCGGCCGAGTCATACACCAGGTGTTCACCAAACGACCACGGGTCATGCAGGATCCAGCCGCCGTTAAAAGGCACGATGAACGGGAACCAATCCGTGAGATTGACCTGATAGCCCAGGTAACCAAAGGTCCCTTCGAAGCGTTTGGGTGGGATGTCCAGGGTGAAGCTCAATGTCAGCGTGGTGGCCGCGCCCGGAGCGAGAGGCTGAGGCAATTGGATGCTCAGGCGCTGACCCACCAGACTGTAGGAGCCAAGGGCGCTGCCGTCCTGCGCCAGCGAGTTCAACGTAAAAGTGTTTTGCCAGAGGTTGGGTTCCACGGCCATCACGATCTCCGAGAGGGACTGGCCGGTATTGTTGAAATAACGGACCGTCTGATCGGCTGTCACGAAGCGACCCGCGTAGTCAAAGTCCACGTGGAAGACATATTGCGTGCGATTGGAAGGCACGGCGGTCGGCGCGGAAGAATCGAGCGGCGGCGTGCTGGTGGCTGTCGGCGGGGGCGGCGTGAAGGTTGGGACGAGCGTATCCGTCGGCGGAAAGGTGGACGAGGGCAGCGGCGTTTCGGTCGCGCCGGCAGGCTGGAAGGGCGAGGCGGTGGCGCTGGCGTTCGGGTTTTGGGTCACCAGGATGAAGGGCGCGAAAGATTGCTGGGTGGGGGCCGGGGTTGCGGGAGCGCAGGCGGAAAGCGAAAAGCAAAAAACAAAAAGCAAAAACGTAAAACGTGAAACGTAAGGTATG
>CAYUUJ010000173.1:0-5518 GCA_964447845.1 uncultured Anaerolineaceae bacterium | reverse complement strand
ACGCCAACGCCACATCCTCGACGGTGTGATGAGGGTCAATCTCAAGATCGCCACTCGCCTTAATGGAAATGTCAAATAAGCCATGCACGGCGAGGTGGGTCAGCATGTGATCCAGAAAGCCGACACCTGTGGCGATCTCGTGAGCCCCACTGCCATCCAGGTCCAGGCGGATGGAGATGTGTGTCTCGTTAGTTTGACGTGATATTTCAGCAGTTCGCATGTTTACTCCTTTATTAACCACAGATAAACGCGGATGAACTTTTATTTGATGAACCATGCCCAATAAATCTCTTATCTCGACAATCTTTTTTATCGGTGTTCATCTGTGGTTAAAGTCCTTAATGCACTTAACAAAACATCCGTATCCTCCGGCCTGCCCACGCTGATCCGGATGTGATCCCGCAGACCCGGCTTATCAAAATAGCGCACCAGGATGCCATACTCCTGGGCAAGTCGTGTTTTGACTTCCGCAGCTTCACGGCCTACGACGCGGCATAATATGAAATTGGATTTCGTCGGATAGGGTTGCAACCAGGCGATCGATCCCAGGGCATCCAACAGGCGTGCCCGCTCTTTTTGTAAACGAGCGACAACTTCAGCGAGTTCTTTTGCATGCTCGATCGAAACTTGCGCCGCTACGCTGGCAGCCACGTTGACGTTATATGGCTGCTTGGCCTTCCATAATGTCGGCATTAACCAGGCGGGAAACGCACCATACCCCACCCGCAGCCCGGCCAATCCGGCCCACTTACTGAATGTACGCAGGACAACCAGATTTTCACGGGACTGGACCTGTTTGATACGGCTCACATCCGCGCCCAGGTTAATTCCAGCAAATTCGATATAAGCCTCATCCAACACCACCAAAAGAGGCAGCTTCAACAACTCGTCTATCGTTTCTGGATCCAGAATCGAGCCATCCGGATTATTCGGCGTTGCAATGAAAAGTATTTTCGGGTTCTGGGTTTCGATCGCAGATCGAATACCCTCCCGATCAAGCTTGAAATCCACCCGCCGAGGCACTTCTAAAATACGCGCTGCGTTAAGCTGCGCGTCGAATGCATACATACCGAAGGTTGGCGGACAGGTCAGCACGCTATCTCCCGGCTCTACTATGACCCGCATCAGCAGGTCGATCAACTCATCTGCGCCCGCCCCGGCCAGTAAATATTCTGCAGGCACGCCGGTAAATTTCGCCAGCGCGGACCTCAAGGCGCGGCTTTCCGGATCCGGGTAGATGTGAGGGAAATCCAATTTACCCAACGCTTCGCGTACAACTGGCAACGGACCATATGGATTCTCATTGGCATCCAGCTTGACGATCTGCACCGGGCTGCGATCCAGCCGCGCGGACAGCACTTCGAAGGGTTCAATGGGTGTATAAGGCGGCAGCGTTTTCAGGTGGGCGCGGACGTTCATTTGGAATCTCCGAAACGAAGGCGGGCGGCATTAGCGTGCGCGTCCAAGCCTTCGGACTCCGCCAACGCGGCCGCAACAGGTCCAAGCTCCCAGGCTGTACTTTCATCGAGAGCCACCAGGCTGACGATCTTAACGAAATCCCACACGTTGAGCGGGGAGGCAAAGCGCGCCGAGCCGCCGGTCGGCATGACGTGACTCGGGCCGGCAACATAATCACCCAGCACTTCAAACGAGCGTTCGCCCACGAAGACACCGCCTGCATTGTTAACCTTCTCGATCCAACGAGATGGCTCTAGCACCGAAAGAGCCAGATGTTCAGGCGCATACTCGTTTGCCAGATCCAGCGCTTCGTCCAGATCGCGCGTCAGCACCGCGCCGCCGCGATTTTCCAGCGAGGCGGCGATCACCTCTGCGCGGCTGCATGCTTCCATCTGCCTCGCTATTTCGACCTGCACCTTTTCGATCAGAGATCCCGAGGGAGTCAGCAGGATCGCCGAAGCCAGGAAATCGTGTTCGGCTTGTGCGAGCATGTCCGCCGCCACCCAACCTGGGTTGGCTGAATCATCTGCAATGATAAGCGTCTCGGTTGGGCCGGCCAGCCCGTCGATCCCCACCACCCCATATACCTGGCGCTTGGCAAGCGTGACGAATAGATTACCAGGACCGAAGATCTTATCCACCGCCGGGACCGTCTCGGTTCCATAAGCCAGCGCAGCAATTGCCTGCGCACCTCCAAGCAGATAAACCTGATCGACACCTGCGATCGCGCAGGCGGCCAGGATGATCGGAGACACAGGTGGATTCACGTTTTCAAGTGATCGATCCGGTGGTGTGACCACAACGATCTCCTTCACACCTGCCACGCGCGCCGGAATGGCGCTCATCAACACTGTAGAAGGTAGGGGCGCTGTCCCGCCAGGTATGTACAGTCCCACCCGCCGGATTGGGCGAATGAGCTGGCCCAGAGTGCCGCCAAGTTCACTGGTAAACCAGGATTTCACCGTTTGTCGTTCGTGAAACGCCCGAATGCGGCTCGCGGCCAGTTCGAGAGCCTCGCGTTGTGCGAGGGGAACGGAATCCAGCGCAGCCTGGATCAAATCCACCGAAACGGGAGCAAGCGTGAGGTTCAGGCCATCCAGCGCCCGCGTCCACTGCTGAAGCGCTGAGTCGCCCTTCGTCCGCACGTCACTCAAGATGCGAGAGACTGCCTGATCGGGAGTTAATCGTTCTCCAAAAAGGCGTGCGATGTCGTCCAGCAAGCGTGCGCTGACCGGAAATTCATCCGGCAGGGTACGCTTGAGGATGGTACGCCTGGCTGTTTGAGGGTCGTATTTTTTTAGCATGGGCAATCCTATTTCAAGGCCGCGAGCATGGCCGTGTAGCGCGGCGGCTCTTCTTCGAAAATATATGTGACGGGTGAAACGATGATGCCACTACCACCGATCAGTCGCAGTTCAGAGACCGCTTGTGGGAGTCGGTCGCGCCGCACCACCACGGAGACCGAGTACCATTTTTGTTCACCCTCGCGCACGACGACCGGGCTGATGGTCGGTCCCTGCAGGCCGCCGACGATGGTTTGCGTGAACATCTTTTGCGCGATCGCCTCCGGACTCTCGCCGCGCATGTTGGCGATGACCAGTAAATTTTCCTTGGCGCGCAAATGCGCCTCGATATATTCGAGCAGGCGCCGCGCCATTTCAAGCGCTTCAGGCCGTTCCTGCAGCGCCTTCCGGTTTGCGACCAGGGCCGCCTGCGAAGGTTGGATGATGCCATCCGATAACGGCCGCAGACGATTGTCCGCCAGGGTCTGGCCGGATGAAACCAGATCGGAGATGGCGTCTGCATAGCCAATGGTAGGAGCGGTCTCGAGCGTACCCTCGGCCGCGATCAATCGATGCGGAATATCCTGCTGGCTTAGAAAGCGTTCTGTCAGGATTGGAAATTTAGTGGCTACGCGCAGCGGTTGTGCGAGAGATGCGGAAAATTTCTTGAGTGAGGGCAGATCTTTGACGGACGCCCAGGCTTCCGGCACAGCCATCGTCAGAGCGCAATGACCGAAACCCAGCGCGTCGTGCAGAACGATCAGATCGCCATTCTCACCGCGCTTTTCTTCGATCACATCCAGGCCAGTCAGCCCGAAATCCACGCTGCCCTGGCGCACGCTGACAACAATATCACCGGGACGTTGGAAGATGACTCCCAATTCGGGCAGCGCCGGGATCTCCGCCTGATACTGGCGCGGGTTGGGCCTGAAGACGCGCAGGCCAGCCGCGGATAGAAAATCTAGGGCATCGCCTTCGAGGCGTCCTTTGGAGGGCAGGGAGAGTCGAATAGATCGTTGTTGCATGAATAAATCCTTTGGTTGAGGGTAAGTAAAAACCCCCGGTCAATGACCGGGGGTTACTGTACCTAAATACGCTAGCCTGTTATCGATCCAGGTACGCGCAGAGGAACCACCGGTCTTTCGGGGGCATATGATGATGAGCGTGGTGATGGCTGTGCGCGAACAAGGTGTTCATATTGGGCCGGAGTATATCAATGAGGACGGGATTTGGCAAGTGCAATTCCTCGGTCGCCGCCTGGGCGAAGCCGCCCTTGCGGGCACAAGTGCTTCGCCCCTCCAAGAACACGGCGGCTCCATCAATCTGCCACAACACGATCTGTCAATTCGACCGCCAAACCGATATAGGATTCTGGGGAGAGACTTTGTAAACGAGTACGTGTGTTGTCGTCGATATCGATCGCCTCCAGCCAGGACCGGTAATCGGCTTCCGTTAAGACGCGGCCGCGCGTCTGCTGTTTGAGCGACTCGTACGCGTCCGCCTTGCCGGCCGCACGCAAGACCGTCTGCGCGCCCTCGGCCACCACTTCCCAGTGCGCGTTGAGCTCGGCCTTGAGCTTGTCTTCATCCGGGGCGATGCGGTTTAAGCCGCGGCACAGGTTCATCCAGGCCAGTAACGTGTGGCCAAGCGCGCTCCCAAACGTACGCCGCACAGTGGAATCGGACAGGTCGCGCTGTAAGCGCGAGACGGTCAGCTTTTGGGAGTAATGGTTGAACAGGGAATTGGCGACACCCAGATTGCCCTCCGCGTTCTCGAAGTCGATCGGGTTGACTTTCTGCGGCATGGTCGAGGAACCCACCTCCCCCTCCAGGACAGCCTGCTTGAGATAGCCGTCGCTGATGTAGCGCCATATGTCCTGGGAAAAATCGATCAGGATCGAATTGATGAGGCGCAAGATGTCGAAGTAGCGCACCCAGTTATCGTACGGGAGAATTTGTGTAGTCACGAAATTTGCATCCAGGTCGAACTGCTGAATAAATTTTTCGCTGAAGGAAAGCCAGTTTACTTGGGGAGCAGCAGCCTGCAACGCATTGAAATTCCCGACCGCGCCGGTCAGCTTGGCTTCGAATTTGTGGGCGGCGAGGTCGGCACGTATCTTCTTCAGCCGCGCGAGATAAACAGCAAATTCCTTGCCTAGAGTCGTAGGAACGGCGAACTGTCCGTGGGTGCGCGCCAGCATGGGCAGAGCGCGTGTCTGTTTCGCAAAATCGCGCAGCGAACCGAGCAAGGCATCCAACGCCGGGAGCATAACCGCGATGCTCGACTCGCGTAATGCAATTGCCTGCCCGATGCTATTCACATCTTCGGAAGTCAGACCGAAATGGATCCAGGGCAACAAATCCCGGAGTGACGTGTCTTTCAATTTCTCCCCCAGGAAATATTCGATAGCCTTTACATCGTGCCGCGTCTTCCGTTCGTGCGCACGGATCGACTCGGCATCGGCAGCGGAAAACACCGACCAAATAGAGTCCAGTTGTGCGGATTCAGATTTGGTTAAAGGCCGGAAAAGTCCGGCCTTGGAGAGCGCGGACAAATACTCCAGCTCGACATGCACCCGGTCACGCAGGAACGCGAATTCAGAGAAATGCTCGCGTAGTGCGGTGGTCTCGTCCGCATAGCGGCCGTCCAGAGGCGAAAGAACATGCAGGTCACTCATGCTTTTGGGAGATATCCAGAGATGATTGTATCGTAGTAAGCTGTCACCTTAAAACCTTTGACCGCCAGGGACTTGCGCAGCTCAAAGGAGATCTCGCCTT
>CAYUUJ010000172.1:0-5541 GCA_964447845.1 uncultured Anaerolineaceae bacterium | reverse complement strand
ACATCGCTCATGGCTTGCAGCTTGCTGACGATCTTTTTGACATCGAAAAATTCCCGCGCCTGCTGAACCGTCATTCCCAGGACATCAGTGATCGATTTACCATTGAGTTTATAGGCCAGCACCTCGTCCTTAAAACGCTTGCCCTCGCATATTTCGCAGGGCGATTTGACCTCGCCGAGCGCGGCCAATTCGGTGTAGATCACACCCAAGCCCTGACAGTTCTCACAAGCACCTTCCGAGTTGAAGCTGAATAGAGACGGGCTGACATTGTTCGCGGTCGCGAAGGCTTTGCGGACATCGTCCATAATGCCGGTGTAGGTGGCCGGATTGGAGCGCGTGGAGATTCCCACTGGAGACTGGTCGATCACGATCGCATCCGCGTGCTGACGCAGAAATGTCTGATGGATCAAGGAACTCTTTCCCGAGCCGGCCACGCCGGTCACGACAGTCAAGACACCCGTAGGGATATCCACACTGACGTTTTGCAGGTTGTTGGCCTTCGCCCCCTTGATCGACAATTTCCCGGTTGCAGCGCGAAAATCCTTCTTGATGTCGACAGATTGCTGCATGTATTGAGCGGTCAGTGTTTTTGCATTTAACAAGTTCTTGAAAGTCCCCTCGTAGACGATCTCGCCGCCCTGACTCCCGGCGCGCGGGCCGACGTCGACGATATGATCCGCCACTTTGATGACATCCGGGTCGTGTTCGACTACCAGGACCGTGTTGCCTCTGTCGCGCAGTTGCTGCAGCAGTTCATTGAGGCGGTGGACGTCGCGCGGGTGAAGTCCCACACTGGGTTCGTCGAATACATACATTACATCGGTCAGGCTGCTGCTAAGGTGTTTGACGATCTTGACGCGCTGCGATTCGCCGCCGGAGAGGGTGTCGGTTTCCCGGTTGAGGCTGAGGTATTCAAGACCGATATCCACCAGATACTGCAACCGTTGGATTAAAGTTTTGACGATCGGCGCGGCTGTCGGTTCCTTGATCGCCTTGATGACATCGATCAATTCTCCAACCTCCATGGCAGCCAGGTCCGCGATGTTGTATCCGTTGATTTTGCATTTCAAGACTTCCTGACTTAAGCGTGCGCCTTTGCAAAGCGAACACGGCCCCATAGTAATAAAGGGAGTCACAGCCTTCTGGGTACGCTCAGACAGGGTCTTGAGATCGCGGGTGATGAACTTGCTGATGAATTTGTTAATGATGCCTTCGACAGTCAAATTGAAGGCTTTACCGGCCACCTGGGTTTTGACTTTATAAGGCTTGCTGTATAAAAGCAAGTCCATTTCCTTGTCGCTGTATTTTGATAGTTTCTTATCCATATCAAACAATTTCGATTGGGTGAGAATACTCCAGCCCCAACTATCGACGGCATATTCAGGGAACAGGATGGCGCCTTCATTGAGCGATTTCGATGTATCCAGGAACAAGTCCAGATCCACACCCATTTTGCGGCCGAGACCGTTGCAGTTGGGGCACATACCCTGCGGGTCGTTGAAGGAAAAAACATTCGAGTGTCCAACGTACGGCTTTCCGTTATACGAGTACAGCCTGCGCAGTACGGCATAAATATCGGTGATCGTACCCAACGTCGAGTGGGATCCGCCGCCCAGGCGTTTCTGATCCACGACGATCGCCATATTCAGGTTTTCGATGGCGTCGGCATCGGGTTGCGAGTAGCGCGGCAGAAAAGTCCGAATGAACATGCTGAAATTTTCGTTGAGCTGGCGCTGGGCTTCGGTGGCAATCGTGTCAAATACGATCGACGATTTACCGGAGCCGGATACCCCGGTGAAGATGGTGATCTTGCGCTTGGGGATGCGCAAAGAGACATTCTTCAGGTTGTTTTCGCGCGCGCCGCGGATTTCTATATATTCCTGGGTCATGGTCTGATCCTTCTTATGCTGCGGGGATGTTCTGGTTGAGATGGAACAAGTTGGCCGGGTCATATTTGGCTTTGATGGCGACCAGCCGATCCCACGTGGACCCCGGATAGGCTGCCCGGACCTGAGCCTGGTCCACATCCCCAAGAAAGTTCACGTAAGCACCTTTATCGTTTTGCTGTATTGCCTTTTTAAATTCGTCCACCCAGGCTTCGTGAGTTGCCTTCTCGTCAGGCTTTTCATAAAGTGCAGCCAGGTTGACCATGATCTTCGAGGTGCGATGGGCGAATGCAGTGGCCTCCACAGGGACGCGGGCCATGGCCCCGCCGAGCACACGAAGTTGCGCCACTGCCATCGACCCCGTCGAGGCTTGCAAACGGGTGAGGATCCGCTCCGCGACCGAACGGTCAATGTGATCGAGAAACATGGTGCGTCCTGCCGCGACCGGGTGATAACCGCCTTCTTCGGGAGGATAAATTTCCGGGTAACGCATCGGCTTGATCATATCTGCAAGTGGTGTGGCGAGCGCGCGGAATGGCGCGATGACTCGTTCGCCGTCCGCTGACTTACCTGCATAAACCAGCATCCCCATAATAACCAGCTTTCCATGCACCTCTTCTGGCAGGAATGGCATCGGAGGCGCGGACATAACATTGGCGATTGTCGAAAGTTCATCCGGTGCTGATTCTGACTCGGCGATGAAGGCCGCGATCGTTTCCGGCGTCGCCGGCAGAACCAACATCCCGCCGTAGATATTATCCACTTCT
The DNA here is from genome assembly GCA_964447845.1 of uncultured Anaerolineaceae bacterium. Classification (GTDB taxonomy): domain Bacteria; phylum Chloroflexota; class Anaerolineae; order Anaerolineales; family Villigracilaceae; genus DASXQN01. Next base: position 2,888 of record CAYUUJ010000172.1, on the reverse strand, counting down.
TGTAACTGGAATTTGAAACGGGTCGCAACTCCGAAATTGCCCCCACCGCCGCGGATGGCCCAGAACAAATCCGAATGATTCTCCTGATCCACGTTCAAAATTTGGCCATCGGCGGTGACAACTTCAGCAGCCAGTAAACTATCGATCGTCAGACCGTGCTAACGCACGAGATATCCGACGCCGCCACCCAGCGTGATGCCACCGATACCCACCGAACCGGTGTCGCCGAATCCGGTCGAGAGACCATGCGCAGCGGCCGCGCTGGTGTACTCGCCGGCCGTCAAACCTGTCTCAGCCCAGGCAGTCCGGCCCTGGAAATCGATTTCCAAAGCCCGCATTTTCGAAAGATCCAAAACGATACCACCGTCCGCGACGCAATGACCTGCATTGCTGTGGCCGCCGCTTCGAATGGCAAGCTCCAAACCGGTTTCGCGCGCCAGCGATATGACATGACTGACCTCGTTCGCGTCCATTACCTGGAGGATGACGACCGGCCGATGGTCGACCCCGCCATAGAAGACAGTGCGAGCTTCGTCATAGCCCTCATCTTGCGGAGCGATCACGCGCCCAGGGAACGAGGAACGAAGTTCGGGAATCGAGAGTGTCGAGGATTTGCTCTTTCGAGAAGATGAAGGTTTCCTGGCTGCCATAGCGTGTGTAATGATTCCTTTTCGTTTTAGTTAAAACATTCCATGTTGATCCGGTGAGTTATCCTGGATAGGCTGCCCGAGATCCCAAAGTTCCACGATCTTTCCATTCTCAAATCGGAAGAAATGTACCACCGCCGCGCTGGGATCTCCCGGTTTATGCCTGACGTGGGAAAGCGTGACCACATACTCCCCTTCGGCGATGATCTGCTTCACTTCAAGGACCTTGTTCGGATTTTGAAGTGCATTTTCTTTCATTCCAGCTTTCAGAGATTCCGCTGACCCTTCAAAAAACTGGTTGTGATGCTTGAAACCAACGGCCACGTACTTTCGATAGGCCTCATCGACATTTCCACCGGCGGCCAGCTTAAGAAAAGATACTGCACTTTCTTTGTTTTGATCCGTCATGAGGTGCTCCTTTCCAGCTTGCCCCTCTCAATTATAGAACATTAATTCTATTATGTCAATCCGGGCTCAAGCGGCTTTCTTCAAGCCTAGATAATGATCGCGTTGTTTTTTTTCGAAATGTTCCGTGGCGTACCGCAAGGCTACACGCGGCATGCTGGCTGCATGTTTATCTAAAAATTTGAGCAGTTTTTTGCGGTCCTTGTCGCCGGCATAGCGTAATGCCCAGCCGGTTGCCTTATGGATCAGATCCTCTTTGTCGTGAAGCAGCATTTCGGCCAGCTCGAATGCATCCCCCACATCACCCTGCCCGATGAAATACAACGTGCTGACGATGGAAGTGCGACGCTCGGCCATCATTTTAGAGCGTGCCAGCTTATATAAAGGCTTGCGGAGCTTATCGAACAGATAGCTGCCGACCACATAGATCGCGCTGCGGTCGACAAGGTCCCAGGTATCGATGCGGTCATGACGCCGCATATATAAGTCGAACAGCTCCCTTCGACGATCAGGAGGGGTTTTCTTGCTGCGAGCTTGAAAATCCATGATGCTGACCGCGCCTACCCTGGCTTCATGGATCGGACTTTGGAGCAATTTTTCCACTTCCCCGAGCGGGGTGTCGATAAACTCCCTGGCGAGGGCAAAAACCTGCCCCATGCGCACGCCGATGATCACATCGCTCTTACCGGATGCCAGGTGACCGTGCGCCTTGGCTGCTTGTGGTGTGCTGAGGGCTTTCAGTCTTTCAAGAAAGTGTTTCGAAGTCAGTTCCTGTCTGACTGACTTGACCGGGATTTTCTTTTTTGTTGCCATGCGATATCCGCCTTATTTTTTATCGAGTTTCAAAGCTTGTTTGATGTAATATTTCAGAGCGGGTTGGTTGACATCTTTCAAGTCCTTGATCTTTAAATGCTTTGAAACCTTTCCAACGCCCCGGAGCAGCCCATATTTGTCCTCAAAATCCGCCCCCTTCGAGAAGGGGAAGGTAATATCCTTTTTCGTGGGGCTGATGACTGCCAGGATCAGGTTACCCCTCCAGGCCAGCACGCCATAGGTAAACACCTCCCTGGCACCAGGCGCGACATCCCGCATCAACTTTCGCAGAAATGCCACGATCTCACGATGCTCGGGCTGGACTCTGTGTCTTATGAATTGATCGATGGTCGTTATTTTCATGGCCATATTTTACCGCCGGTCTCATGAGTAACCAACTAGTAGTATCGTCCCGCAGTCTTGATCGGATACAAATCTGCGGGACAGTCGATCACGATTTCCTGGACCCCACTAGACCTTTAAAAAGCTGGCAGCCATTTTATCAAGACTCTGGTTCAGGCCCAGCTCGGCATGCCTGCCCATCTCCGTATCGGCTGCAGGCATGTTGTACTCCGTCACCGTCATTTCGGTCCTGCCGTCCCCCAGGTTTTTGAAGGTGACGACAGTCCGTGTATCGCGTGGGAATTCCGGTGGCAGGCCCAGTTTGGATGGATCAAGGAGATTGCCCTCCTCATCCGCCAGGTTTTGAATGAATTCGATGCGCTGCATGGGCACGATCTGTTGATAGACCCACGTGCTGTACATATCCTGGCCGCCGAACTCCGCAGGTGCCCGCATACAAACCAGGCAGGTCCCACCCACTCGCAAGTCGATCTTCGCACTCGGTGAGGTGAAAAGATCCGGACCCCACCAGCGCATCACATACTCCGGATCGGTCCACGCTTTCCAGACCAGCTCGATGGGTGCGTCAAAGACGCGTGTCACAACAAGGTCGCGGTTTTTTGCTGACGGGGTCGCTTTATTTGCCATCATATGCCTTTTGCAGATCCGCCACGATGATCT
>CAYUUJ010000171.1:0-5541 GCA_964447845.1 uncultured Anaerolineaceae bacterium | reverse complement strand
AATCATAAGAACGGCATGGGCAGTGCCTTTACAAAAAAGTACAACATACATAAATTGGTTTATTACGAAATTGGAGTGATATTTATATTGCGATTGCCCGGGAAAAGCAGATCAAAGGAGGCTCGCGTCGGAAGAAGATGGACTTGATCGATAACATTAATTCTGAGTGGAAAGATTTGTTCGATGAGTTGATCTCGTAACAAGGAGATTGCTTCGCTGTCCCGAACGCCCAAGCGTTCAGGACAGGCGCCTGCAATGACATTTTGAAAGAGGAGAATATAGATGCCCAAGCAACAGATCACTACCTCCACTGGAGTGAAACCGGGCGGCGCTTATTCACAAGCACTGCGCGCCGGTGACTTCATCTTCGTCTCCGGGCAGGGGCCCATCGATCCGGCGACCGGCAAGGTTGTCGGTGAAACGATCGAGGAGCAGACGGCGCGCACGATCGAGAACATCCAGGCCATATTAGAGGCGGGCGGCGCGAGCCTGGGAGACGTCGTCAAGGTCAGCGCCCACCTGACGGATCTGGCGCTGTTTGACGCATACAATCGCATCTACGCCACGTATTTTCCGGACCCGAAACCAGCCCGCACCACCGTGGGCAGCCAGTTGAAAGGGATCCTGGTCGAGATCGACGCCATCGCTTATGTAGGTGAGAAATAGAAACTTGTTTACCACGAAGACACCAAGACGCTAAGACACTAAGAAAAGCTCTTCTCTGTGGCTTTGCGACTTCGTGCCTTGGTGGGTGAGGACCTAAGCATGCATGTAAACGAACTGGAGACGCCTGTCCCGGTGGTGGCTATCGAGCGGCTGCAAGCCAACATTGCCCGACTGCAAGCCTATCTCGACGACCACAAGATCACCAACCGTCCCCATATCAAGACCCACAAGATCGTGGAGATCGCGCGTATGCAAATGGACGCGGGTGCGGGCGGAATCACCTGTCAGAAGATCAGCGAGGCTGAAGTGATGGCAGATGCCGGCTTCAAAGATATTTTCCTTCCATATAATATTCTCGGTGAGAGCAAGTTGAAACGGCTCATGGCGCTCGCACAGCGCGTCAAGCTCAGCGTCACCGCCGATTCTGCAGTGGTTGCGCGCGGGCTCTCAGGAGCAGCCGAACGTGCGGGGTTGATATTAATTGTGCTCGTAGAATGCGACACCGGCGCGCAGCGCTGTGGCGTGCAATCTCCTCAGGAGGCGGCGGACCTGGGGCGCTTGATCGCCGGCCTGCCCGGCTTGCATTTCGGCGGGCTGATGACCTACCCCACCAGCGATAAACTGGATGACTTCGTGCGCGACACACGCGCGTTGCTGGATACCGAAGACATACCGATCGAGCGCGTCAGCGGCGGTGGCACACCGTGCATGTGGGAAGTTCAGACTCATCCCGAACTGACCGAACACCGCGCGGGTATCTATGTGTATGGCGACCGGTTGACGATGCGTTCCGGCGCGGTCTCGCTCGACACCTGCGCGCTGCGCGTGCATACCACCGTGGTCAGCCGGCCGACGCCCGAGCGCGGGATTCTGGATGCCGGCAGCAAGTCCCTATCCATGGACCTGCACGGCTTGGATGGTTATGGTTATATTTGCGAATATCCTGAAGCGAAGATCTACTCTTTATCGGAAGAGCACGGCCATGTAGATTTCTCCGCTTGTGGACGCAAACCGGAGATCGGCGAGCGCCTGACGATCATCCCCAACCACTGCTGCACGGTCACCAACTTGTTCGATGAGGTCATCGGCGCGCGCGGCGATCAAGTGGAGGTCACGTGGAAAGTGGCAGCGCGCGGTACGGTGAGGTAATACACCACAGATAAACGCTGATAAACTTGGTCGGTTTGATGAACATCCTGCTCAATTATTTCGAAAATTCCTTTTCATCAAACCAAATGGGTTCATCCGCGTTCATCTGTGGTTAAATTCTCCTCGCCGATCAGTAAACGCTCCCCGGAATTAAAAGGTAAATGATGGATACGATCGAATCAACAAGCCAGAAGATCAAACAAGCCGGCATCATCGCCATCCTGCGCGGTGATTTTTCCATCGACGATATGCTGCGCATCGGGGACGCGTTGCTGGCCGGCGGGGTCACGGCTTTGGAAGTCACATTAAATAGTCCCGCCGCACTGACCGCCTTGCCTCAATTAAGAGATCATTTTCGCGAAAAGATGCTGGTCGGCGCGGGGACGGCCCGGACCGTGGATCAGGCCAGGGCTGCGCGCGCAGCGGGCGCGCAGTTCCTCGTCGCGCCCAATCTCGATCTGGAAACCGTCTCGTTCGCGCGGACCGAGGGTTTGTTGCACCTACCCGGGGTGTTCACCGCCACCGAGGCGCAGACGGCGTTCGCGGCGGGTTGTCGTATGTTGAAACTGTTCCCCATGGAAGTGGTTGGACCAGCGTACCTCAAAGCTTTGCGTGCACCCTTGAATGATATTGATTTCGTACCGACCGGCGGTATATCGTTGGAAAATATTGGTGACTACGCGCAGGCGGGCGCGGTGGCCGTCGGGCTTGGCAGCAAACTGGTGCTTAATCGTTCGCAGCTGTCTGAGGATCTGATAGCCCGCGCCCGTGCTTTACAAGCTGCATGGCAGAAAGGCAAACGTGCCTGAGCCGCGCTTCGATGTAACCACACTCGGCGAGATGTTGATCCGTCTGAGCGTCCCCTCCGGGGAACGCCTCGAGACGGCCGGGACGGTTGCTATGTATCCCGCCGGTGCGGAGGCCAATGTGGCTACTCTGCTGGCGCGTCTCGAACGGCGCACGCGTTGGATCGGCGCGCTGCCGGAAAATCCACTCGGGCGCCTGGCCGCAAATGCCCTGCGGGCCGCGGGTGTGGACCTGGGCGGTGTGCTCTGGCGCGCGAGCGGACGCATGGGCACCTACTACGTCGAATTCGGCGCGCCGCCGCGCGGCATCCAGGTCACGTATGACCGTGCCGGTTCCTGCGCGACTCAACTGACAAAAGACGACATCGATTGGGATTTACTGCTGGATACACGCCTGCTTCATCTAACCGGAATCACTCCGGCGCTCTCGCCCTCCTGCCTCGCGCTCGTTATTGAGGCGCTGAAAAGGGCGAAGCAAGCCAAAGTGCCGGTCAGCTTCGATGTCAACTACCGACAAAAGTTGTGGAGTGATTCAGATGCGGTGGAAACGATCGAGCCTCTAATCCAGGGTGTGGAATTATTGTTTTGCAGTCAAGCCGATGCCGAGCGCCTGTTCAAATGCACAGGCTCAAGTCAGGAGATCGCCCAGGCCATGCTGGAGCGCAGTCATGCCCGATCTGCGGTGGTCACCTTCGGCGAACAAGGCGCGTTATTATGGGATGGGAAAAAATGGCAGCACGAGCCCGCCCGTCCGACGCAGATCCTGGATCGGCTGGGTGCAGGCGACGCATTGGCATCAGGCGTGATCCATGGCTGGCTGGACGGCGATCTCTCGGCAGGCTTGCGGTATGGCGTCACATTGGCCGCGCTGGCGCTCAGCCAATTGGGCGACATGGTCGTGACAACCAAAGCTGAACTTGCGAGTCTGAGCCAGGGCGGCTCGGCGCTCACACGATAGGTAATATTCAGGAGGCACACTTTGCACATCACCAAATTGATCCGCCGTCGTTTCCCCAGCCATGGAGATCGCATCATAAAGATTTTAGTTCTTGCCTTGGTGATGGGCATTTTGATCGGCACAGGCCTGCTGTTAACACGATAGTTTAATTGCGCTGGAAAAACCGGTATACTGTCTGGATGGGATAAGGTTCAAGAAAATAGGAGAGTAAAAATGATCAACTTATATGAAAAAGGCACGAACAAACTGCTGGGCAGCATCACCGAGGACCAGCTGCAATTTTTGCAGGATAACCTGGAAGAAGAGTGGTCTGAGGACAAGGATTACGCCATCACCCCGATGCTGGTGGATTTCTTCGAGATGCAAGGAGCGGACCCGAACCTGGTGACCTTGCTAAAAGATTCGCTTGCGGGGCGCGAAGAGATAGAGATCACCTGGAACTCGTCGAGTTAGGTTTGTAAATCTTTTACGTCTGGCGCACATCGAGAACATATGAATTCCTTTACAAGAATGCTCATGGCAGGCATTATGATCCTGGGGATCACGCTCGCTTGTGGCGGCAGTGATCTTTCCCCTACTCCAACGCAAACTCCTGAGCCATCCGCGACGTCCTCACCGGTACCTACCCTGACGCCCACGCCTCTCCCACCCCTGGCGTTCTATTTCACGGATGCTTTCGAACCCCGCTCGGCGAAGATTTATAAGATGGAGAACGGGCGGGTCTCGGTCTACTTTGAGCGGGCGCGCGGCGGCCAGATCTACTCATTCAACTTCGGTCCGGACGGCACGCTGTATCTGGTGGATGCCAATAGTTTCAGGCTCGCCATGATCGTGGATGGTAAGGAGACCCGCTTCTTCACCCACACCACCTACATCCGGCACATCGAGTTCGATTCCCATGGAACAATGTACTTTAGCGAAGCGACCGGGGCGGGCGGGGATGGCAAGATCTACGTTCTGGATGGAACGACGGCACACCTTTTCTATACGGTAAAACTCACCGATGTGGATGGATATTGGTTCGGGTCGTTCGCGTTCGACAAAAACGATAATTTATGGCTCAGCAGCGGAAATATCATTCCGTCCCATCTGTACAAAGTGCAGGACGGAGTTCCTGATACGGTACTTACCTTCCGCGAAGAGCCGATGGTAGGTTTCTTCTTCCTTCCGGGCGGGCATCTGGTCGTTGCGAACTGGATCACCAATGTCCATCGCTATACCGGGCCAGACTTCCGGAGCCGCGAGACTTTCACCGTTCCGGATGCAGTGCATGTGGCGGACGTGGCACCGCTGAGTCCGTAAAGGATCGGGAACGCTTTTAATCGAAGCGAAAATCTCCTGTTGAAACAGGAGGTTTTTCTTTTACCTTTATAATCAAATCATTCCTTCTTGCGGGAGATGAAATGAAAGCCGTCCGCCTGATCAAAGTGGGGCAACCGCTGGAAATACAGGACCTGCCCATGCCATCCGTCGGAGACAAGGACATCCTGGTAGGCGTCCGCGCAGCGGGCATCTGTCACTCGGACGTGCATTACCGGGCGGGGTTATCCCCTGTGTATCCCCTGCCTCTGACGCTGGGACATGAGGTGGCGGGAATTGTAGAAAAGACCGGATTGCAGGTTTCGAATGTGAAACGCGGGGACCGGGTCTGTTTGCATTACAACCTGACCTGCGGGGATTGTTTCCACTGCAGCACCGGCAACGAACAGTTCTGCGAAAAGGTGCGTATGCTCGGCCACCATGCGGACGGCGGCTATGCCGAGTATATTTCCGTCCCGGCTCGAAATGCTTTGCTCTTACCGGAGGAGATCCCGTTCGAACAAGGCGCGACCCTGATGTGCGCCTCCGCCACTGCCTATCATGCGTTGCGCAAGGCTAGAGTCAGGACCGGGGAAACGGTGGCAATTTTCGGCGCGGGTGGGCTCGGCCAGTCCGCCATCCAGCTCGCCAAAGCCTTCGGCG
>CAYUUJ010000170.1:0-5572 GCA_964447845.1 uncultured Anaerolineaceae bacterium | reverse complement strand
GTTGCTCGTCCAGCGCCAGCAGCGCTTGTTTCCCATACCCGTTGCCGCGCAACTCCGCTTCGATGACGAAATCGTAAATGAAAGCCCGCCTGCGCGGCGCGTCCATTTTCACCTGGACCCACAACATACCAAGCTTTTTGCCGTCGACTTCGTCCAGGATCGAAAAGATGAACTGGGTTTTCGAATTCACGCCATCCGGAAGAAGCTGTTGAAATTCTTTGCGGGAAAGCCCCTCGGCCTCGCCTGGCAGCCAGTCTCCATTCCTGACATGCTCTTCAGCATATTCGAGTATGGCGCGTTCCAGATATTCGGCAAAGTCTGCCTCCTGCATGGGGGTGAGTTGGACCACGGAGAGCCTCCATTCTTCGCCTATTTGCTCATTTGCTTATTTGCTCATTTGCTCATTTGCGCTCACGTCCTAGACCTTATCCCAATTCTCCGGCAGCCTTGGCGGCAACCACTGGTCGTCCGGTTTCCAATCCAGCCAGGAGCCGTCCAGTGGATATTCCCGTTTTTTTATTTTTTCCATCAGTTCCAGCGACGCCTCGTCGATCTCGTTTATCCAATCCGCTGAGGTTACACCGTGATCAATAGCTTGCATATAATCGTCAAGGTCTTTCCAATCGTAGCTGAAATCCGGATAGATGATCAGGTCCAGTTCCAGATCCAGCGTATCAACTCCACAGTGACAGCGTTTGAAAGGGAGCTGGAAGTTAATATAGTAACAAATGAATTTGTTGCTCTCAGCCTGCCAGAACAGCATCGTCGAATAATATTTTTGAGGTTCGAGTAGGAGCAACAGTCGGTTGGTGTGCCAGGTGTACTCTTCTAATTCCCAGCGTTTGTATTTAAAATCCCACCTGCGTTTACCGTTCTGTTTTCCCTCGGAATATCCCTCGGGTACCATGCCTCCCGCCCCGGGAAGCAGAGCCAATGCCAGCTCTTCAGGAGTGTCTTTGACAACAATCGTTGGAATAGCGCTCCACACGCGCTGCCTATAAATTCCCCGCCACACGACAATCTCACCCGGTTTCCAAACGGTTTTTATCTGACCCATATCGCTACCCACCTGCCTAACACCTGGAACCTGACACCTGACACTTGACACCCGACACCTGACACATTAATTCTCCAACCTCCCAACAACCTTCACACAATCATGTTTGAAAACTTCCGTTTTATGAGGCGCTTCGGGGAATTCGGAGGTCAGATCCTGGCCCGCAAAATGCAGCAGTTCATGCAGACCAGTTCGCCATTTCGGGCAATCGGTCACATCATAGACGATCCCCTCGCGTGCGATCCAGATGCGCGTCCCGCGCTCGCCCGTGTTGCGGCGCAGTTCGAGTTCGGAGATCAGGCGTGTTGGCATTTCCATTTCTGGGAGATTATACAGTGTGAGGGAGCGGGTCCAAATTATTGGAACCGCCTGTTCAACTATATTTTTCCACGATCTTCCGAACAGACGTCAGATTGCGCGTGGTTGCAGGGGCATCCAGGATTTTCTCAAGCAGGTTGTTTGTAAATTTGGATTCCCCTTTATCCCGATGGCGAAACCAGTAGGCCTCACGGTCCCGGATCGAGAATTCGTCCACTTTGTTCTGCAATGCCAGCAATGCATCTTCAGCCGTGCGACTGGGTTTCTTATGCAGAAATGCGACGTACAGCGTGGAATTTTCATCTTCCTGGAACGGACTGTTTCCGGCGATCTTCCCCAGCTCGCGCATCGTCCGCAGGAATATCTCCACTTCGTAACCCAGGGATTTTGAAAGGTTCGTCCGGACTTCTTTTTCCAGTTTACCTGCATCTGAATTTGCGGTCTCAAAGATTGCATTGCCGCTCTGGATGAAAGTTCCTACATTCAAATATCCATAAGACGCCAGCATGCGCCGCAGGTCTTCCATCTTGATGATCTTGTGCCCGCCCACGTTGATGCCGCGCAGGAAGGCGACGTATTTGATACTCACGCTGCGATTATACAGGCTAGTGTGGGTGGATTTGTCCTCTATCCTCGCGCTCTTTCACCCCTTATAATTACCTCAATCTAAAATCGTCAACCGTCAACCGTCAACCGTAAATCGTAAATCGTAAATTGTACATGCCTCTCATCGAATGCATTCCTAATTTCTCCGAAGCCCGCCGGCCAGAGGTCGTGGACCGGATCGTCGCGGCGGTCGAATCCGTCCCGGAGGTCAAGTTACTGGACCGTTCCTCCGACCTCGATCACAACCGCACGGTGCTGACGTTCGCCGGCTCTCCATCCGCGGTGGAAGAGGCAGCCTTTCGAGCTATTAAAACTGCTGCGGAATTGATCGATCTCAACCAACATAAGGGTGAACATCCACGCATCGGCGCGACCGACGTCGTCCCATTTGTGCCGCTCAAGGATGCCAGCATGGACGATTGCATCACCATCGCCAAGCGGCTGGGTGCACGCGTCGGTGAGGAGCTCAAGATCCCGGTCTATTTATATGAAGCAGCGGCTGCTCGCCCGGAACGCGCCAATCTTGAGAACATCCGCAAGGGGCAATATGAAATTCTGAAAAACGAGATCAGGTCCGATCCCTCCCGGGCGCCGGATTATGGCCCCGCCAAACTCGGACCGGCTGGCGCGACGGTCATTGGCGCACGCAATCCGCTGATCGCATTCAACGTGTATCTGAATACCGCGGATGTCGAGATCGCAAAAAAGATCGCAAAGGCGATTCGATTTTCCTCCGGCGGTTTCAAGAATGTGAAAGCGCTCGGATTATTGGTCGAGGGCCGCGCCCAGGTCTCAATGAATCTGACAGATTTCCACGAGACTCCGGTGGCCCGCGCGGTGGAGATGATCCGCCGTGAGGCAGCCCGTTACGGGGTTGGCATTCGACAGAGTGAGCTGATCGGGCTGATGCCGCAGGAGGCGCTTACGGATGCGGCCATGTGGTATTTGCAATTGGATGGATTCGATAAAGCCCAGATCCTGGAGTCCAGATTACATGACGACGCGACCGCTTCGCGCGCCCCCGAGCCTGGTCCCTCCTTCCTGAATGAGCTGGCCTCCCCGACGCCTGCTCCGGGGGGCGGCTCCGCCGCCGCATACGCCGCGGCGATGGGCGCGGGACTCGTTTCGATGGTCGCCGGCCTGACGATGGGGAAGAAGAAATATGCCGATGTGGAAGCCGCCATGCAAGCCATTCGCGTGATGGCTGAAAAGCTGCGCGCCGATATGACCCAGGCCGTGGACGATGACGCCACAGCCTTCGAGGCTGTCATGGGCGCCCTCAAATTGCCGAAGGATACGAAAGAAGAACAGCAAGCGCGCATGGCCGCGATTCATAACGCCACCATGAACGCTGCGCATGTCCCGCTCCAGGTGGCTGAGGGGTCGATCAAGATCATGGAGCTGGCCGCCAAATGTGCGCAGGCAGGCAATCTCAATGCGATCAGCGATGCTGCCTCCGCAGCCGCGCTGGCTCGCGCCGCCCTGACCGCAGCCGGCTACAATGTACGCGTCAACTTGAATTCATTGGAGGATAAATCGGTGGGAAAGAAAATGCTCAAGGATTTACGCGCACTGGAGAAGAATGCCGATAAGATTGAAAAAGAGATAAACAAGACCATGCAGGAGCGTGGAGAGGTGTAGCGGCCACGAAACACTTGCTAACCTGAAGTATTTTTCATTCATCAATCATCAATCATCAATTGGAGAATTAATGGGCCTTAAACCTGATCACTGGATCCGCAAGATGGCAATCGAACACAAAATGATCGAACCTTTCATCGAGAACCAGGTACGCGACCGCGTCATCTCGTATGGGGTCTCGTCCTACGGCTATGACATTCGCGTGGCCGATGAATTCAAGATCTTCACCAACGTCTTCGGCGCCACCGTGGACCCGAAACAATTCGATCCCAAGAGCATGGTGGATTTTTCGGGGGAAGTGTGTGTCGTGCCTCCGAATTCGTTCGCCCTGGCCCGCACCGTGGAATATTTCCGCATCCCGCGCAAGGTGCTGACCATCTGTCTCGGGAAGTCCACCTACGCGCGCTGCGGGATCATCGTCAATGTGACGCCGTTCGAGCCGGAATGGGAAGGGTTCGTGACCCTGGAAATATCGAACACCACACCCCTGCCCGCCAAGATCTACGCGCACGAAGGCATCGCCCAGGTGCTCTTCTTCGAAGCGGACGAGGAGTGCGAGATCTCGTATGCCGACAAAAAAGGGAAATATCAGAAACAGCAGTCAATCGTGCTGCCAAAACTTTAAATACAAAACCCCCGAAGCAACAGCTTCGGGGGTTTTTTTCTAGCTAGACCGTTTGATTTTCGTCGTATTTTTTGGAGTCGGAGATAGCTTTCTTTACATTCACAAAGGGCAGAAGGATTAATCCAGCCACGAAAAAGAAGATCAACGAGAGAATGGCAGGCCGTAGATTGCCGAATATCTGATTGGCGAGCCCGAATACGAGCGGTCCGATCCAGGAGGTACCGCGCTCGGAGATCTCATAAAACGAATAAAACTCTGCTTCCTTTCCTCTCGGGATCATCTGCGAGAACAAACTGCGGCTGATGGCTTGCGAACCACCCAGTACCAGGGCGATGAAAATGCCAAGGACAAAGAACTCGGCAATTCGGGTGTCGCCCTTCATGCCCCCATACGCATAGATCACCACACCGGACCAAACGATCAGGCTGACGACGATCGCTTGTTTGGGTCCGATCCACTTTGCCAGCCGGCCCCAAAGCAATGCGCCTCCGAAAGCTACGAATTGGATCATCAGGATCACGGCAGTCAGGCTTTGTTGATCAAGTTCGAGACCACCTTGTAGGATCGGAGCAGCTGCGAAAACAGCAGCCACAGCGATCACGGTCTGGATCCCGTCATTATAGAGAAAATAAGCCAATAGGAATTTCAATGTTTCGGGGAATCGATTGACCTCACTAATAGTCTTGCGCAGCTGTTTGAAGCCAATACTGACATAAGAATCACCCGGCGGCAGCGTCCGCGCGGCGTGCCTTGGCCGCAGACGGGACCACGTGATGAAGGCAAAGCCCAACCACCAGATGCCGGCGGACGCCAGATTGATGCGGACTGCCAGGCTGGCAGGTACTCCGAGGTCTTCACTAAATATGAAGAACGCCAGGTTCAAAGCCAGCAAGATGCCGCCGCCCAGATAGCCCATCGCCCAGCCATAGGATGAAACCCGGTCGCGCTCAGGTTCGCTGGCGATATCGGGAAGATAGGCGTTATAGAAGACGATCGCAGCCCCGAACGCCAGGTTGGCAAGGATGAAGAGCACGCCGCCCAGCCACCACAGGTCTCCGGTCACAAAGAACATCAAGATGGTCGCCACGGCGCCGAGCGTGGCGAAGATCTGCATCATGCGTTTCCGCAAATGGGAATAATCTGCGATGGCGCCTAGAATAGGCAGAAACAAAACCTGCATCCCGACGGAGAAGGAGATGCAGTAGGGAAGGAACGAATCAGGCGCAACCGGAATGCCAAAGAAGGAAGCCGTGGCTGTTCCAGCCGCTTCCGCCGCCGCCCGCGCCAGTCCGGCCACATACGGACCCAGAAAAACCGTCCCGATC
>CAYUUJ010000169.1:0-5583 GCA_964447845.1 uncultured Anaerolineaceae bacterium | reverse complement strand
GGACCACCTGATCGCGGAATTCAAGAAAGACAACAGCATCGACCTGCTCGCCGACCGCCAGGCTCTTCAACGATTAAAAGAAGCCTCTGAGAAGGCCAAGATCGAACTCTCAACAACCATGCAGACCGAGATCAACCTGCCTTATTTGACGGCCGACGCCAGCGGACCGAAGCACCTGGTGATGACGCTGACGCGCGCCAAACTCGAACAACTGACAGGCGATCTGGTCGACCGGACGATTGCTCCCCTTAAACAGGCTCTGACCGACGCCGGATTGAACCCCGGCGATATTAATGAAGTGGTGATGGTCGGCGGCATGACGCGTATGCCGGCCATCCAGGAAAAAGTGCGTTCCTTCTTTGGAAAAGACCCTCATAAAGGCGTCAATCCGGATGAGGTCGTGGCAATCGGTGCGGCCATTCAGGCCGGTGTATTGGGCGGCGAGGTCAAAGACATCCTGCTGCTGGATGTCACCCCGCTGACGCTCGCCATCGAGACGATGGGCTCGGTGGCCACGCCTCAGATCGAACGCAACACCACCATCCCGACCCGCCGCAGCCAGGTCTTTTCGACCGCCTCCGATAATCAGACGCAGGTCGAGATCCATGTTTTGCAGGGCGAGCGCCCGATGGCTTCGGATAATAAGTCGCTCGGAAAATTTGTTTTGGATGGGATTCCCCCCTCGCCGCGCGGCGTGCCGCAGATCGAAGTGACATTCGATATCGATGCCAACGGCATTTTGAAAGTGACCGCCAAGGATAAAGCCACCGGTCGTACGCAAAATATCACCATCACGGCTTCGTCGGGATTGAGCGAGGCCGAGGTGGAGAAGATGCGCAAAGATGCCGAGGCCCATGCCGATGAGGATCTGAAGCGCAAGGAAATCATCGAAGCTCGCAACAATGCCGATAACGCAGTCTATACGGCCGAAAAGGCCATCAAAGAGTTTGGAGACAAAGTCCCGGCTGAGATCCGCAGTGAGATCGAAACCAGGATCGCGGATGTAAAAAAGGCACTCGAAGGGGAGGATGCGGCGGTCATCAAGTCCGCAACCGAGGCCTTGGGTCAGTCGATCCAAAAGATCGGTGGGGCCGTGTATCAGGGTCAGGGACAGCCTGAGGGTCAGGCCCCGGAGGGTGAGCCCGGCCCAACGTCCGGCGGGACCGAGGGTGAAGATGTGATCGATGGGGAAGTAAAGGAATAATCCATGTCATTGCGAGCCTGCGGTAAGCAATCTCCCCTCACTCCGAGGGGATTGCTTCGTCGGCTTTCAGCCTCCTCGCAATGACATAAAGTGACTTATGACCAATCAAGATTTTTACGATGTCCTGGGCGTTGGGCGCAGCGCGTCCGATGATGAGATCAAGTCCGCTTTTCGCAAGCTGGCGCGTCAATATCATCCGGACGTAAACAAAGAACCGGACGCCGAGGAAAAATTCAAGGAAGTCAACGAGGCCTATGGCGTGCTCTCGGATGGGGAGAAGCGCGCCCGCTATGACCGCTTCGGCCGGGCCGGCCTGGGCGACATGGGTGGTTTCCGTGATTACACGGTGGACTTCAGCGACCTGATCGAAGAGATCTTCGGCGGCTTTGGCTTCTCCAGTGGACGCCAATCCCGCCGTTCCCCGCGCCGCGGGCGGGACCTGCAAATGCAGGTCACATTGACATTCGAAGAAGCCGTGTTCGGCGCGGAGCAGGAGATCGAATTCCAGCGCGAAGAGACCTGTTCGACGTGTAGCGGCTCGGGCGCCGAGCCCGGCACGACACCCACGCGCTGCGCCGCCTGCGAAGGGAAAGGTGAGATCCGCCAGGTACGCCAGACATTCCTTGGCTCGATGGTACAGACGATGACCTGCCCGACCTGTAATGGACGCGGCGAGATCATTTCATCGCCATGTCACACCTGCCGAGGCAGCAGCCTGGAACGCAAAACCGTTCGCAAGAAAGTGCAGATCCCCGCAGGTGTGGATGGCGGGACACAGATCCGGCTGGCCGGGGAAGGCAGTCCCGGGGTGTACGGCGGGCCGCATGGAAATCTATTCATTCTATTGGATGTAAAACCGCACAAATTCTTCAAACGCCGTGAGAACGACATCCTATTGAATTTGGATATCAACATTGCGCAAGCTGTGCTGGGTGCGGAAGTGCAGGTGCCCACGCTGGACGGCGATGAGAAAATGAAGATACCTGCCGGCACCATGGCAGGAAAGGTTTTCCATATTAAGGGCAAAGGCGTGCCGCATCTGCGCAGGAATGGGCGCGGGGATCAGCTGGTGATCGTTAATGTTGAAATTCCAGCGAAGTTAAGCAAGGAACAACGTGAATTGTTCGAGAAACTGGCAGAGACGCTCGGAACGACGGTCAAGCCGAAAGAGAAGGGATTTATCGATTGGCTGAATGAAGCGTTGGGCGGTTGAATAAATGCAGAGTGCAAAATGATTAATGTAAAATGTAAAGCGGGAAGTACCTAGCAAGCAGCGCTGGGCGGACGAAGGTCCGCTCGCTTGGTTCTTTATTGGAGCACATTCCTCGTCCGGCAACTCCTGCCTGCTCACATCTTCCGATCCAATCCCCCGACCCCTACTCTCTACTTTCTACTCTCTATTCTCTAATCACTGGTCATGACCAACTGGCTTGAAGTCTCCCTAACCGTCAACGGCGAGCTGGCAGAAGCGGTGGCCGATGTGCTGGCGCGCTTTGCACCCAACGGTGTGGTGGTTGAGAGCAGTGGCATTCAATTCAACGGCGATGAAGATGAGGGAACGGCGGCCGGTCCGATGATCGTGAGAGCCTATCTTCCGGCGGACGAGAAGCTGGAGCAAACCCGACAGAAGCTGGAAGAGTCCCTGTATTATCTCGGCATGATCCAACCCCTCCCTGCGCCGGCGTACAAACCGATCGCGGACCAGAATTGGATGGAAGCCTGGAAGCAGCATTACAAACCCATCCCGATCGGCCGGCGCCTGATGATCATCCCCGCCTGGTTGAATTCACCCGAGCCGGACCGTATCGCCATCAAGATCGATCCGGGCATGGCTTTCGGCACAGGCACGCACCCCACAACGCAGCTAAGCCTGGAATTGATGGAGGCTTGTTTTGAGGATGGACGATCGACCATGGTCCATCGTCCATCGTCTGTAATCGACATAGGCTGCGGTTCAGGCATCCTTTCGATCGCGGCCTTGAAACTCGGCGCACATTTTGCACTTGGAGTGGATATCGACACCGAGGCGGTCACGAACTCGCGTGAAAATGCGCGCCTCAACGATGTTGGAAAAGAATTTAACCTCGGCCAGGGATCCGTGACAGAGATACTTGCCGGGCAGTTTCAGGTCAGGTCTGCACCGCTGGTGGTGGCGAACATCCTGGTGCCGGTAATTGTGCGGCTCTTCGAGGCCGGGCTGGCCGATCTGGTTGAGCCGCATGGGTCACTTATCTTGAGTGGGATCCTGGCAGATCAGGCAGGGTCGGTCATTGAAGCTGGGCAGGCCAGGGGTCTGAAGTTGAACGATCGCAAACAGATGGGGGATTGGGTTGCACTGAGGATGGGTCGTTAAATTCGACCGCATCCGTCATCTCTGAATGTTAGAATGTCTCTATTCAATTTGTCGATAGGAGAATATTGGATGAAAAGTTATCATGGGATCTTCCTCGCGATTGCCTGTCTTCAAATTGCGGCATTGGCTTGCCAGGCAGTCATGGGGGTGAACGATCTTCTTAAGGATGATTTCTCTTCCAACCGGTGGGGTACAGGGACTGACTCGGATAGCGCCATCGAATACTCAAACGACAGTCTGCAAATGATTGTGTTCAGTGAAAACTACTTTGTCTGGAGCACTCCCAATGACGAAGATTATCAGAACGTGCATTTGGAAGTTACGGCGATCAACAACGAAACGCATCCCAACACCGCTTTCGGTCTCATTTGCGATCAGCAGGTAGCAGTCGGTACATTTTATTATTTTGCCATGAGCCCTGCACGACAATACGCGATCGCTAAAACCATTGTGGCGCAGGCTGATCAATTCCTTACGAACAATGATGCCTGGGCATTTTCCGACCTGATCGTGGAGGAAGCCTCGTCCTATCGTATCGGCGCGGATTGCGGTAACGGCAGGCTGACGATGTACGTGGATGGCCAACAGATCGCTTCGGTCTCAGACTCCACCTTTACGGAAGGCGGCGTCGCGCTGTTCACATGGAGTGATGAAGATGGTTCCATGGCGGATGTATCTTTTGATGATTTTCTGATGACTGAGCTGCCATAGATCTTATGCGCATCCTGAGCGGCGCTGGGCGATAAAGGCGCAGGAATTTGAGTTCAGCCCGGAAAATTCTGTGCTATGATTCGAAGACATGGATCGCCGTCGTCTGGCCTATTATTTACTGCTGAATGTGTTCGTCTCGGCCTGTGTGACCTCGACCATCCTGTTTTGGTACGACCGTAACTATCGGGCAGCTCTGGCTCCTGTGGGCGGCGTCGTTCAACCCGGCGACCCCGCTTCGCCTGCCGAGTCCCTCAATCCTCAGACCGACATTCCCATCCAGATCGAAAGCATCGTCGGCGCCGGCACGTTGAATGCCGAAACAGCCGTCATTCACTACAGCGGCGATGGGCAACTCGATCTGGCGGGCTGGCAATTGAAAGACGAGGACGGCAATACCTTCACTTTCCCTCAACTCACGCTGTATCAAAACGGTTCGGTGCAAGTGCATACGTCCACCGGTTCTGATACCGTGATCGACCTGTATTGGGGCGTGAGTGAGCCGGTTTGGAATTCGGGTGAAAACGCCAGGTTTTATGACTCGCAGGGAAACTTGCGCGCGTTATATCGTGTGCCATAAATCGGTTGACGGTAGACGGTTGTTTGTTGACCGCCAACCGCCAACCATCAACCGTCAACTATTATGACTCAAGCCCTCTACCGCAAGTACCGCCCCAAAGGTTGGAATACCGTCATCGGTCAGGAACACGTCGTGCAGACGTTGACCAACGCGCTCAAAGCCGATCGGGTCGGTCACGCGTATCTTTTCGCCGGACCGCGCGGCACGGGTAAAACCACGGTGGCGCGGTTGTTGGCGAAAGCGGTCAATTGTCTCAACTCCGATCCGGCGCAGCGACCTGATAACACGTGCGATCACTGCAAGGCCGTCAACGAGAACCGTTTCCTCGATCTGATCGAAATCGACGCCGCATCGAACAATGGGGTGGATGATGTACGCGATCTGCGCGACAAGATCAACTTTTCCCCTTCGCAGGGCAAGTATAAAATCTATATTGTTGACGAAGTCCACATGCTTTCCACGCCGGCTTTCAACGCCCTGTTGAAAACACTCGAAGAGCCGCCGCCGCATGCCATTTTCGTACTTGCTACCACTGAGATAAACAAGATCCCTGCCACCGTGCTTTCGCGCTGTCAGCGCCACGAGTTCCGCCGCGTGCCTGTGGATGAGATCGTTGCCAACCTGAAGCAGATCATCAAGGACGAAAAACTTCAAGTCGACGACGATGCCCTGACGCTGATCGCGCGCCAGTCGACCGGTTCGGTGCGCGACGCGCAGTCCCTGCTGGATCAGCTCTCC
>CAYUUJ010000168.1:0-5583 GCA_964447845.1 uncultured Anaerolineaceae bacterium | reverse complement strand
GCGGTCGATCACATCCTCCAGGATGTGCATCAAACCCCGCACTTCTTCGGGCGGACGACCCCAGTTCTCCGTGGAAAAGGCGTAAATGGTGAGATAGCGAACGCCAAACTCAACGGTCGCGCGGATGACCCGCCTTAGATTTTCGGTCCCCGCCTTATGGCCGGCCAGGCGTGGCAGTCCGCGTGAGATCGCCCAGCGCCCGTTGCCATCCATGATCATGGCGATATGCGCAGGGATTTTTTCGGTGGGAATATTGAGGGGGGAGTCGTTCATAATGAGCACCTGTCATTGCGAGGAGGGTTGAATAGGCCGCAGGCCGTATGAAACCCGACGAAGCAATCTCCTTGTGAAGACTGGGATTGCTTCGTCACTGCGTTCCTCGCAATGACATCTACACTTCCATGATTTCTTTTTCTTTGGTCTGTCCGTGCTTGTTGATGTCTTCGATGAATTTGTCGGTAAGTTTCTGCAGGTCTTCTTCACCGCGCCGCAGGTCGTCTTCGGAGATCAGCTTTTCTTTTTCATAATCCCGCAGGTCATTGAGCTGGTCGCGGCGGATATTGCGAATGGCGATCCGGGCTTCCTCCAGACGGGCGTGCATGTGTTTGACCAGGTCCCTGCGGCGCTCTTCGGTGAGTGGAGGCAGGTTGAGGTGGATGGATTTTCCATCGCTATTGGGATTCAAGCCCAGGTCCGAGGCTTGAAGCGCGCGTTCGATCTCTTTGAGTGAGGCGGGGTCAAACGGCTTGATCATCAAACCGCGCGGCTCGGGAACGCTGATCGAAGCCAGTTGCATGAGCGCCGTTGGCACTCCGTAATAATCCACTTGCAATTTTTCCACCAGGGATGGGCTGGCGCGCCCTGTGCGAATGGCGGCCAGGTCATCCACCAATACGGATAGCGCGCCTTGCATACGAGTCTCGGCATCTTTCAAGATGTCTCTTACAACGTCATTTGACAAGCGGTCCTCCGGGTGGGAATCTTCATACCAAGCATACCTTAAAACGGAATTTTAGGCTATGGGATGGGTCGACGGGGTGGTTAATACGAACAAATTTAAGATCGATTGGAGCGCGATCAGGCGTGTACCAGCGTGCCGGTCGACTCTCCGCGCACTGCCTGAAGGAGCGATTGGTCGTCCCACAGGTTGAGTACGAGGATCGGAATGTTATTTTCCATGCAATGTGTGATGGCAGTGCTATCCATGAAACCAAGTCGGCGATTCAACACGTCGATGTAACTGAGCTCGGCAAATTTCTTGGCGGAATGATTCTTCTTCGGATCTGAGTCATAGACGCCGTCCACTTTGGTGGCTTTGATGACGATCTCGGCGTCCAGCTCGCTGGCTCGTAACGCGGCAGCCGTGTCGGTGGAAAAGAACGGGTTGCCGGTGCCCGCGCCAAAGATGACCACGCGTCCTTTTTCAAGATGGCGTATGGCGCGGCGGCGGATGTAAGGTTCAGCAATCGTCCGCATTTC
The DNA here is from genome assembly GCA_964447845.1 of uncultured Anaerolineaceae bacterium. GTDB lineage: Bacteria > Chloroflexota > Anaerolineae > Anaerolineales > Villigracilaceae > DASXQN01. The sequence continues at coordinate 4,104 of CAYUUJ010000168.1, read as the reverse complement.
GATCGCGGATTGTACGCGGGTATAAACCCCGGTGCGTTCGAGCGCGTCCATCAGTGCCAGCGCGTTCATCACCGTTCCGAGCATACCCATGTAATCTGCCGTGGCCCGGTCCATACCGCGATCCAGGCCCTGCTTGCCGCGCCACAGGTTGCCCGCGCCGATCACCACGGCCACCTGTACGCCTGTGGCATGGACCTCCTTAATACGTTTCGCGATCGCTTCGGCCTCGGTCACGTCGATCCCGTATCCGGAAGGTCCGCTCAGAGATTCACCACCCAGCTTCAAAAGGATGCGATGGTATTTCAATTCGCTCATAATTGACCTCCTCGAACCAGCATGGTATGAAAAAGGCCAACCTAAAGGTTGGCCTTTTAATTAATTATCCAATCGCTCGCCCAGCTCCCAGCGCTGGAAGCGGCGAACCAGGATGTTCTCGCCGGTGGCGGCAACGGCCTGCAGGATCAGTTTTTCGATCGTGAGGCTCTCATCCCGGATGTACGGCTGGCGCAGCAGGACAACCTCGTCCTTGAACTTTTCCAGACGGCCTTCGACGATCTTATCCAGGACTTTGTCCGCCTTGCCCTCTTCTTTGGCGCGGGCGCGGGCGATCTCGGCCTCATGTTCAAGGACATCCGCAGGCAGATCCTCGGCGGTGATATACAACGGCGAGGAGGCCGCGATCTGCAGGGCGATCTCGTGGGCCAGATTTTGGAAGGTCTCCGAGCGGGCCACAAAATCGGTCTCGCAGTTCACTTCCACCATAACACCCACGCGGCCGCCGCCATGGGAATACAGTTCGACCTTGCCTTCGAAGACATCCCGGCCGGCACGCTTGGCTGCAGTGGCCAGGCCCTTCTCACGCAGGAAGTCCACGGCCTTTTGATAATCACCATCGGCTTCAGTCAGCGCCTTGCGGCAATCCAGCACACCGGCTCCGGTGGCGGTGCGTAATTCTTTGATCATGTCGGTAGTGATTTCCATATTGGTTTTCATGGATGCCTTATGCATCGCTCTTGGGAGCCGGAACCTCGCTGACGGGTTCTGCCACTTCTTCCTTGGCCTCCGGCGCGGGCGCCTCGGGTTCAGGTTTTACTTCTTCCTTCACGGCTTCAACAACGGGCGCTTCCTCACTGGGCTTGCGGGTGACGTTGAGCTTGGCCAGTGTGGCCTCTCCGAGCAGGGCATCTTCGCCGAGTTCGTCTTCTTGTGCCGGTACATCCCCAGCGGGACGACGGGCGACCCGGGCGGCTTCAGCGGTGTCTTCCACACCTTCTTCTTCAGGTTGCGATTCCTTGCGCATGGCCTTGCCTTCGATGACGGCATCCGCGATCTTGGCGACCAGCAATTTGATGGCGCGAATCGCATCGTCGTTGGAGGGGATCACATAATCGATATCCTGCGGGTTGCAGTTGGTATCCACCAGTGCGACGATCGGGATCTCAAGCAGGTTGGCTTCATGTACGGCCGCATCTTCACGGCACACATCCACGACAAAGAGCATATCGGGTACGCGTTTCATCGCGCGGACGCCGGAAAGACGCGTATTCAACCTGTCAATTTCGCGCTGGATCAGCAGACCCTCTTTCTTGGTCAGGCGGTTGATTTCACCGGTCTCCTGCAGTTTCTCGAGACGTTCGAGCTCTTGAATGCGCTGATGCATGGTGGACCAGTTCGTCAGCATTCCGCCCAGCCAGCGCTCCGTGACAAAGGGCATACCACAACGGGCCGCCTCTTCCACGATCGTCTCCTGCGCCTGGCGTTTCGTGCCGACAAACAGGATCCTACCGCCGTTCGCGACCGAGTCGCGAATAACATTGTAGGCCTGGTTCAGCAGTTTGACGGTTTGCTGCAGGTCTATGATATGAATGCCGTTACGCTCTGTAAAGATGTACGGCTTCATGCGTGGGTCCCACTTGTTGGTGCGGTGACCGAAATGCACACCGCTCTCAAGCAGGGCCTTCATTGAAATGATGGCCATTGAAAAGAACCTCCTTAGCGTTTGGCCTCCGCTTGCATCATCCCCGCCAGCGACTGCGTCCGTTCGGTCCGCAGCACGCGCTGGAAGGTCCGCAAGCGTGTGAGATTGGGGCATCGAGCCGCACCTGGCAAAATCGTGGCGCCATTGGCGCCACGCTCAAGAGTATAACATAAAACATCGGCCCAACCTGCGGGGGGAAAACAAAAATCCCGCTGCTTAGGCAATCAGCGGGATTTAAGTACCAGTCGAACCCGGTTAGATCGCGGCTGCCTGGCCGTACAGCTGTTGTTTGACACTCACCACGCGTTTGCGCAGGTCATCCTTGGTTTCGATATCGCCGGCAATTTTTTGGATCGCATACATCACGGTGGTATGGTCCCGCCCGCCCAAGACTTCACCGATCTGCGGCAGGGAGGCGTCAGTCTCTTTGCGCATCAGATACATGGCCACCTGACGCGGCTCGGCAATTTTCCGGGAGCGGTCCCGGCCGAGCAGGGCTTCGACCGAGGTCTGCCATTCCTTGGCCACCAGTTCGATGATCTTAGCAGGATCCACGTTGCCCCGTTGGGGCAGCAGGTCGGCCAGGGCGATGTCTACCAGTTCCGGGGTCAGGGGGGAGCCGCTCAGGTCGGCAAAAGCGATGATGCGGTTAAGAGCGCCTTCCAGTTCCCGTATATTCGATTCCACGCGGCGCGCCACCGTATCCAAGATCTCATCCGAGATCGGCCGGCCGGTGCGCTCGGCTTTTGAGCGCAGGATGGCAAGACGAGTCTCCAGATCAGGAGGTTGAATATCAGCGGCCAGACCCCATTCGAACCGGGAGCGCAGCCGTTCTTCCAACGTCACCAACGATTTAGGCGGGCGGTCGGACGAGACGATGATCTGCTTGTCCTGCCCGTGCAGGGTGTTAAAGGTATGGAAGAACTCTTCCTGAGTGGACTCTTTGCCGGCAATGAACTGGATGTCATCCACCAGCAGCACATCTGCCGAGCGATATTTCTCACGGAAAGCCTGCGTGGTGTGCGTCCGGATGGCGCTGATCATGTCGTTGGTGAATTCTTCCGACGACACATACAGCACGATCAAGCCGCGCGCATGACAGGCGTTCCCGATGGCGTGCAAAAGATGGGTTTTGCCCAGTCCAACGCCCCCGTATACGAATAGTGGGTTGTAAGCTCGGGCAGGTTTTTCGGCGACAGCCTGGCATGCAGCATGAGCCAACCGGTTGCCGGAGCCGACCACGTAGGTTTCAAAGGTGTAACGCGGGTTGAGACTGCCGTTTCGGGCCCGCGAACCGTTCGTTTCGATCTCAATTGGATCCGTCCCCACCGAGCGATCCTGTGCAGAACCGAAAGTTTCAGCTTCCGAGGCCTTTCCGCTCTCGTCCGTTTGGGCCACAACGAAGGTGACAGACACATTGGCATTCAAAATCCCGATCAGCAGGCGGTTTACGGTGCTTGCGAGCCGGCTTTCCAGCCAGTCACGTGCATACGCATTATGGACATTTACTGTGAGAAGACCATTTTCGTAGGTAATGGGATGAGTATCCCGCACCCAGGTATCGAATGAAGCCCTGGGCATTTCCATTTGAAGGTGTCCCAGCACTGATTGCCATGCCTGCTCTGCGTTCATAATGCGCTCCGATAAGGATGGAGATAGGGTGTATCAAACCAACCCGCTGCAATTCCGCGGCTTGGTGAATTACCCGTATTCAATTTCAAAGGTGGATCTGCTTAAGGGTTTCTGAAAGCTCTTAAAAACCCGTGTTATCTTTCAGCGTGTTTACATTCTAGCAGACAATTCTGTTTAATAAAACACGTCTACCATACGGGACATTAAAAACATTCGCTTTGTTAAGGTCAGTCAATGTTAAAAAAAAGTTCGACGTATACCGATGAAATGACTATTGATATAGAACACACGTTTCAGCCAAAGACAAGTTTATAGTTATGCGCCCCCCCATATATGGGCATTTCCCGCTGTATCGCGGTATATCTCCCTTGATGACAATTGCGATTCTTAAAAAATCATGAGCTACTCAAAATCAAAAAATTGAGCAGCGAGACTCAAGATTCAGAGATTCATAATTGATTTTCTACGTGATTCGAATTTTAATTAATTATTTT
>CAYUUJ010000167.1:0-5585 GCA_964447845.1 uncultured Anaerolineaceae bacterium | reverse complement strand
CGGCCAGGTTTATATACTTTTCCGCCTTCATTTATTCAGTTAATGGCGCGCTAATCATCACCGGTAGCCGTCTCGAGCACCACCACCGGATCGCCCACTTTGATCGCGCCCCCGGTGATGACCTTCGCCATCGCGCCCAGCGGACCCAATCCTTCCCTGCTCACGCCCTGCGCTTTTTCCAAACGATCGCAGCCATTGCGCAGTTTAGTGACCTCGATCAACGCCTCGCTGCCCAGTTGCAGACGGTCCCCGGGATTCAATCCCTCCACTGCCAGACCTTCGATGATGATCTGCTCGCCAAACTGACCGGGCTCGGTCTTATAGCCTTTGGGCTGGACCGCGGCTAACCATTCGAGCGATATCAGGTTTAACTGGCGGTCGGGCTGATGCCCGGCCTTCTGGTCGCCTTCGATGCCGTGGTCCGCGATCAGTTCCGCATTTTGGATCGGGACGCGAATGTAATCGCCTTCGCGGTCTTGATATTCCTGGTCTTTAGGGTGGTAGACGATGCTGTATATGGATGCCATGAAATTCGGTTCTCCTATTGAACATGGTTGCAAAGGATATGGTATTTTTGTTGTCTCTGCCTAGTATAAACCCGATTCGGTGGAGCGTTATGGGGTCTCTATTCCGCAAGCGGAGTTTGTTCTGTTATTCCGCCTCAAGGCGCTTTCCAAGACTAACCCGCTCTTCGATGTTATAGCCAAGTGAGCGATAGAAGGTAATGACTGTACTGTTGGAAGTGCGCACCTGAAGGTTTACTTTAGCGCAGCCCAATGTCTGTAAGCCTTCTTCAGCTGTATGCATAAGCAGGGTGGCAATACCCTGGCGACGATATGAAGTATGGACTGCGAGGGTGGATCCACCCTCGCACCCCGTCAAAACCTGCCATCACCGTTGCGACGACCTGGTTATTAACATTCCCCACAAGAAATAACTCAGGTTGCACGGTCAGCTTTCTGCGGATCAGGGCGGCGGGTTCGTTCCATGGCGGATCATCCGGAAATACAGCGCTCCAGAGCGCTTCAACCTGCGCCTGGTCGTTTTGTGCAAATCGCCGAATCTCAACTCTGGGATTTACCAATCAGTTCTCCAAATGTCAATCCAAAAATATTGCCAGCGCAACCGCTGAGCCTAACGCGCCGCATGCCACGTTGACCCAATCGTTATCGAGCCACTTCCAGCCGCGGATGTGAATAGTTTGTGTGCCGCAGGTATGGAGCGGATGTTTTTCAGTCTCTTTTTGGTCTTTCGGACAAAAGTACATGGCTTGGACCGTGCTACCTAATAGGGAATCGAAGAGGGAGGCGGCGAGTCCTGCGACTGTTATTGCCGAAAAATAAAAAGCAAAAGAGGAAAGAGGAAAGAGGAGCGAGGCCAGGAGGGCGATGAGCGCGGCGCCGGCCAGGGAGGCGAACGTGCCCACCAATGAGATCCCGCCCGAGGTCCCTTTTTCCACGCGTGTTCTAATGTCTGTGATCAGCCGTGGGGGAGAGGGATTCAATACACCAAGCTCTGTTGCCCAGGTATCCGCGTTGACAGCGGCCAGCGCGCCGGCGAATCCGATCCACGGCCAAAGCTCGTTTGGAAAGAATACATGCAAAGTGGAGAAGAGCGCCGGCAAGCCCCCGTTGCCGAAGACCTGAAGCGCATCCCGTTGGCTGCCTTTCGAATATTTTTCGTCCAGGCCGCGTTTGTCACGGCTGAAGGCGTGTGTGAGCGCAGAGGATGTGATGAAAAAGGTCAGTAAGAGGATCGCCCATTGCCAGCCGCCGACTCCGAAAACCACGGTCCCCACCAGAGCTGCCGCGTACGCGCCGCTCAGGCTGAGGCTGCGCGAGCGATAAGCTATGGCTGCGATCGAGATGCCGAGAGCAAGGCCGACGAGGTATTGCATAATGGGAAATGTATTAAACACAAAGGACACGCAGGGCACGAAGGGAAAAAGGAAAAAGCAAAAAGCAAAAATACTAAAACAAAAAGCAAAAAAACAATAATCAAAAAAATGTAAGAACGTAAAACGTATTTCGTAAATCGTCAATCATCATTCAGCATTCATCAATCTGAAATTGTTAAACCGGTGTGTTTATTATGAACAAGACCGCGGCCAAAAAGGTCAGGCTGCTCACGGCACTTGAAGCCCAGACGAGAAAGGCCAGGGCGCGTTCCTTTTCCCAGCGAAAAAAATACAAGCCAGCCAGCCAGCCAATACCCGCCAGGAAAGTGCTGGCCAGCGGCAGGAGGATCAATTGTGTCGAAGGCACCGCTTCCACCGCACCCTGGCCGCTTTGTAAATTAAGTGTGATCTGTGAAAGCAGCGGGATCAGGAAGCTGACCCACACGAACAAGCCGATGTTGAGAAAAAGCGCACTGAGCCAGAAAAAACGGACCAGATTATTTTCCCAGGCTTGCGAGATCACGAAGGACGGATAGACGGATTTTGCCTCGGCCGGGGAGAGGCTGCCCATTTCAGTTGTTCGGGCAAAGGCCTGCGTCAACCCGGCGGCATCCTCCGGGGAAATGACAAAGATGCGCCGGGCCGTTGCCACCAGCAATAAATTTCGGCTATCGGAAGCGATGAACTCCACCAATCCCAGGTCCGGATGGCGGCGCAGGCCGAGCACACTGCCTGGCAGGCGGAAGGCTGGCAGGGCAAGCGGCTCGGATAGGTCCGTGACGGATCGGATCCATTCGATGTCGTTGAGTGGAATATCTTCCACGCGCAAACCCCAGTTCAAGGCCAGGCTGTCGCGATCGAGATGGTAATCGGCGCGCAGCAGCGCATAGGCGCGATAGAAAAAATACGGGATGGGCACCACCGCAAAGATGCCCAACAGCAAGTTGGTGAGGAAAGCCGGGCCGACCGGCGCGCGCGTCAGGTTGACGAAGCCGATCGCGGCGATCACAGCCAGGGCCAGGATGATGCCCCCGTGGATCAGGAGCCCGCGGCGTTTGGGGGGAGGGAAATGTCCGACGTTCATGATAAGTTCAAGATTTCAGCACAGAGAACACACGTGTGCCTGCGGCACAGTGCAGGCGGAGTACACAGAGATTCTTTAAGAATTTCTCTGTGCTCTCCGTGAGCTCTGTGGTAAATATTAATTTTTCCTCAGCTCATCCCGAAGTATGGAGCACACCAACTCCACCTGCTCCTCGCTCATCAGGCTGCTGAAGGGCAGGGCCAGCCCGCGCCGGCCGAGATCTTCTGTCACCGGGAAATCGCCTTCACGATACCCAAAGCGTTCCATCATATAAGGCTGCAAATGGATCGGCAGGAAATACGGTCGCACGGGGATGCCGCGCGCTTCCAGTTTGCGCGCCATTTCGTCGCGCTCGATCTTCGGTTCGAAGCGGATGACATATACGAACCACGACATGCGCGTGGTGGACTGTTCGACAATTGGCACTTCCACGCCCGGGATCTCAGACAGCCGCGTCTCGTACCAGGCTGCCACCTGTTCCCGGTGATCGATCAACTCATCCAGCCTTTTCATCTGCGCCGCGCCCAGCGCCGCGGACATCTCGTCGATGCGGTAGTTGTAGCCCAGGTGCGTGTGCTGCAGCCAAGTATCGCCGGGTGCGCGTCCCTGGTTCCGGAGAGCACGCATGAAATCCGCGGCTTTTTCGTCGTCCGTGATGATGACGCCGCCTTCGCCGGTGGTGATCTGTTTATTTGGATAGAACGCGAATACGCCGTAATCGCCTAGTGTGCCGGCCGGCCGGCCTTTGTACGTGGCGCCGAGCGCCTCGCATGAATCCTCGATCACAACCAGGTCATGCTCCTTTGCGACGGCGTTTATGGCGTCCATGTCGGCAGGCTGGCCGAAGACGTCCACGGGGAGAATGGCTTTCAATTTACGATTTACGATTTGCGATTTACGAGGCATATATTTCTCGATATTTTTCGCTGCATCGGCAACAAGGGCAGGGTTGATGTTGCCGGTGCGCGGGTCGATATCCACGAAGACCGGCACGGCATTCTCAAACAACATCACATTGGCGGAGGCCACGAACGAGAACGGCGTCGTGATGACCAGGTCACCAGCCCCGATGCCGGCCGCGCGCACGCACAAGTGCAGGCCCGCCGTCCCGGAGTTGACTGCGATGGCATGCTGCGCGCCGGTCAGGTCGCAAAAGGTTTTTTCAAAGGCGGCCGTATATCCGCCCATGCTGAGAATCGGCGTATTAAGCACGTCGATCACAGCCTGACGGTCGGCCTGGCTTAGGTTGGGAGAAGACATCGGAACTTTCATAGATTCAGTCCGTACTCTTTTTGGAGGGTAAGCAGCGCTTCTGCATTCCCGATCACGTCATCCAAAGGATCATGCGTATGAGCGGTTTTCCTCAAGTGTTTGAAGGTTGGAGATAGGTCTCTCTGAAGGCCTTTGTACAATGAGCCTAAATTCATTGAGCTGTAACCGAAGGGATTACTGCCCGTGAAGTGATGAAAATACCAATTAATGAACTGCCAGTCAAACCCGTTATTATCTGAAATAAAGCGCGGTTTGCCTTTTGAAGCCTGAGCCAGCCACTCCTTGAATTTTTCCATCGTTTCTTTTGGGTCGTTGAACTCCAGGGTTTGCTCTCTCGATAAACCGCTGATCGCCAAAGCTTCGGGGTTCCATTGTTCAGAGATGGGCTTAAGTTTTCCGTAAAACGATTGATTCAATTCTTGCTCCACCACCACCGCAGCGAAGCTGACCATCGAGTAATCCCCCGGGATGGGTCCGTCCGATTCAACATCCACCATGATCAAGCTCATGAAATTTGCTTCTCCATCTTTTTGGGCGATTTCAATTCTACCATCCCGCTTCCGTGATTTCGCGTGCCACCCTTTGACCGCTCTCGACCGCGCCTTCCATGAATCCCTGGTACAACGCGGCATGTTCGCCTGCGAGGTACAAACGGCCGGCAGGCTTGAATAATGGCTCCCAGTATTTTCCCAGGTCACCAGGATAGTTGGCGAGATAGGATGCGCATGTGTGCGGCTCGTTGTTCCAGGCCATCGTCTCAGCTTTGGAAACCAGCGCCTTCGAGCCCGGGAAATATTTTTCAAGTGCATCGATGGCAGAGTCGATGCGCTGAGAATCGGTCAGGGTCGTATAAGCCTCAGCAGGCGCGCCGCCAGAGTAGGCTGTCAGGATTCCGGCTTCGCCGTCCTGTTCGGCGGTGGCCTCCCATGAGAATCCGATCGGCCGGTCGTTCATCAGCACGCCACTCCAATTGTGATCGCGCCAGAATCGACGGCGATACTGGATCATCACCTTGGTCACATGCCCGTAATGCACACCTTCGAGCATGGCTTGATGTGCAGGTGGCAGGGGGACGGGGAAACGAATCAGGCGCGCGACGGTCAGGGGAACGGCGAGCAAACATAGGTCCGATTCGATGCGCTGTTCGTCCTTCACGATCACTGTCACTTTATCGTCCTGTACATTGATCTCCGTCACCGGTGATTCAAGTCGTACATCTGACAGGGTCGCGGCCATTCGGAGCGGCAGCTGGTCGTTTCCGCCGCGGATACGCAGCGAATGCGACTCCGCCTCCGGGTCCGCGTAATACAGCGCGGAATTGCGCGCCAGGTC
>CAYUUJ010000166.1:0-5594 GCA_964447845.1 uncultured Anaerolineaceae bacterium | reverse complement strand
GCAGCCAGCGAGGCCAAATTGGCCGAATGGATGCTGAGCGAACTGCAAGGCGAAATTGAGAAAAGCGGAGTGCAAGCCGGTTGGATCAAGCTCAGCGCAGGCGATGACGGATTGACTGCCACCGAAACCAAGATCCTGCGCGCGGCTGCAGCGGCCGGCCGGGAAACGAATGCCGTCATTGGCAGTCATACGATCCGCGGCCGGGTGGTTCGGGATCAGCTCGATATCATCGAGTCCCTGGGTTATTCAGCAAACCGATTTATATGGATCCATACCCAGGCCGAACCGGATTTCGATTTGCACCTGGAGATGGCCCGCCGCGGAGCCTGGCTGGAGTACGACGCCATCGGGAACAGCGACGGTGAAAAGGATGAATACTATCTGGATCGCATTCAACGCCTGATAGACGCCGACTTGAGCGGACAACTGCTGCTCAGCCATGACCGAGGCTGGTATGATCCGGCGCTTCCAGGCGGCGGCGTTCCCAAACCGTATACATATCTATCAGACCAATTTCTTCCGAAACTGCGAGCCGCCGGGGTGGATAAGGGGACGATCCTTCAACTCACCCAAACCAATCCCTACCGGGCATTTGCGCGCTGATCCTGCGTAGTTCGAGCGGTAGCCGCGGCATTCCACGAGTCATTATTAAGGAAAAGGGACAACCCTACCATGCCTTACGCAAAGCCTAACGAAACCTCCATCTATTTTGAAGTGCACGGGGATACCGGATCTCCGCTTTTAATGATCCTGGGACTGGGGGCAAATATCGCCAATTGGTCACCAGGATTGATCCGGCGTCTCAGCACACAGCATGCAATGATCCTCTTTGACAACCGCGGGGCGGGACGCTCGGACAAACCCACCACACCGTTTACAATGGCGGATTTTGCAAGCGATGCCGTGGGTGTGCTGGATCACCTCCGGATCGAACGCGCGCATGTATTCGGGGTTTCGATGGGCGGCATGATCGCCCAGCACATGGCGCTGAACCATTCAACGCGTGTGCAAAGCCTCATTCTTACCTCCACCACATCAGTTTGGGACCACCCTGAATTTATCCCACCCACACAAGAAGTGCTGAGCCACCTGACCAAACCAGCTTCAGGCGATCAGGCACAGGATATACGGGACGGTTGGTGGGTCAGCTACCCTCCCGCGTTTATCGAATCGCGACGCGATTGGCTGGAGGCAGAGCTGCAAAAGTCGCTGGCTTTGGATTATCCGGAGACGCCCGCCTATGCCAAAGGGCTTCAGATGGGCGCCGTACTGGGCAGCCACAATACCTACGATAAACTTGCACAAATTAAATGCCCGACACTTGTGCAGGTTGGAACCGAGGATATTCTGATCCCGGCGGAAAATTCGCGCATACTCGCTCAACGAATACCTCATGCCCGGTTGATCGAATACCCCGATTACGGACACGACTTCCTCGGTCCATGCGAAGAGCAGGCGACACGCGATATTCTTGATTTTATTTCTGAAAATGAAAAAACGAACTGAAAATAGCCGGACCAACGTGATCCTGGAGCGCTGCCGATGAAAGCCATTGTCTATGACAAATATGGTTCACCCGATGAGCTCAGGCTTGAAGAGGTCGATAAGCCGGTGCCTCAGGACAATCAAGTACTGATAAAAGTTCATGCGGTCTCGCTCAATCGATCCGATTGGGAGGGCTTAATCGGTAAACCTCTCTATGTTCGCATCGGGGGACTCACAAAACCCAATCACAGGATCCTGGGATCGGACATCGCGGGGACAGTGGAAGCGGTTGGCAAAGACATCCAGCGATTTAAGCCCGGGGACCAGGTATTTGGGCTGATCCTCAGTTATGGAGGCGGCTTTGCAGAGTACGCTTGTAAGTCTGAAAACGCATTGGCCCTGAAACCCTCCGGCATGACCTTCGAGCAAGCCGCAGCCCTCCCACAGGCTGCATTTATCGCCCTGCAGGGAATCCGCGCCAAGGGACAGGTACAGCCCGGGCAAAAAGTTTTGATCAATGGCGCGGGCGGCGGTACAGGCACCTTTGCCATTCAACTGGCAAAATTAGCCGGGGCTGAAGTGACCGGCGTGGACAACGCCGAGAAATTGGAATTGATGCGCTGGCTGGGCGCAGAGCATGTCATTGATTACACTAAAGAAGATTTCACCAAAAATGGCATTCAGTATGATCTGATCCTGGATGTGATCGCCAGTCGTTCAATTTTCGCCCTTAAGCGGGCGCTGAAGCCAAATGGAAATTATTTCATGGCCGGAGGTTCTGTGGTCCCTATGTTCCAGAGTTTGCTCCTGGGACCATTGATCAGACGGATCTCCAGCAGGAACATCAAGCTGCTGTTGGTTGAAACAGATTCAAAAGATCTGGTTTATATGACCGAACTGATCGAATCCGGAAAAGTCAAACAGGTTATCGACAAAATTTACCCCTTTAGTGAGACTGCTGAAGCGCTCCGCTATCTTGGAGAGGGACACGCCAAGGGTAAAATAGTCATCACGATGGAACATCGATAACTCGAAAGCCCGGACTTAACGCAAAGACGCCAGGACGCAAAGGAAAAGCTTTAGGTCTTTGCGGCTTTGCGTTAAGAATCATGATAAATTGTTGAAGGAATATTTATGAAAGCGATCATTTGGACAAAATACGGCTCAGCGGATGGCCTTCAACTGCGAGAGATCCCAAAACCCTCCCCGGAAGATAATGAAGTCCTGATCAAGATCCATGCGGCCACCGCAGCCACCCCGGACAGCGAGTTCCGCAGGCTCAAACTGCCGTTCTTGTTTGTAATCCCACTGAGACTCTATATAGGTTTCCTAAAACCGTCCCGAATAAAGATCCTTGGGACGGAGTTCGCCGGGGAGATCGAATCGGCCGGCAAGGATGTGACCCGCTATAAGGCAGGCGACCAGGTATTCGGATACACCGGCCTTGGGATGGGAACCTATGCGGAGTATATGGTCCTGGCTGAAAATCCATCCGGGCTGGCAGGCGCTGTCGGCATAAAACCGGTCAATATGAGCTACGAGGAAGCCGCCGCCGTACCGTTTGGCGGCCTCGAAGCGCTGCATTCGCTGGGAAGAATAGACCTCCAGCCCGGACAAAAAGTTTTGATCGTCGGCGCAGGTGGCAGCATCGGCACCTGGACGGTACAACTTGCCAAACTCCATGGCGCTGAAGTGACCGGCGTAGACCATCCATCCAAACTGGACATGCTGCGCTCGATCGGCGCAGAGCATGTCATCGATTACACGCGCGAGGATTTCACAAAAAACGGTCAGACGTATGATGTCATATTGGATACGATCGGCAAGAGTCCCTTTCTGGGCAGTTTAAGATCGCTCACTGAAAATGGAGTTTATGTGAACGCCAATCCCGGATTGTTCGGCGGGCTTCTAAAAGGATGGGATTCGAAGAGCAGTAACAAGAAAGTGCTTACCTGGTCGGCAGGCTATAAGACTGAAAATCTGAATATCCTCAAAGAATTGATCGAAGCTGGAAAGTTGAAATCGGTCATTGATCGGCGCTATCCACTGGAACAGATCGTCGAAGCACATCGTTACGTGGACTCGGGACTTAAAAAAGGAAATGTGGTCATAACCATTGAACATGCTCACAAACCCTGACGTAGCCGGGGCGTATCGTCATTCAGCCTCTTCATGAAAGAGGCAAATTGCCCACCCGCAAACTAACACCACTTTCAGTGACCTGGGACCAGGCTACCGCCTTTCGGCTGGCGCGGCAGCATCTTTCGGAACGCGCGCCGAAGAAGGACCTGGTCTCGGTCGTGCGCGACATGGGCGGGGCCCAGGCGCAGCTGCTCTCGGCCGCGCAGATCTCGCTGTGGTCCAGGGTTCGCGATCTACACGTTTCAGATGTGGAAGAGGCGATGAGAAAAAAGACCCTGGTGAAAGCTTCGTGCATGCGCCGCACTTTGTTTCTCGTACCGGCCAGGGACCTGGCTGTTTTCGCCCAGGGTTCCGCACGCCGCGCGGACCAGGAGATCCGCTGGACGATTGGGAAGGGTGTACCCGAACGCGTGGTGGACGCGGCGATAGAGGCGACTCTCGCGGCCTTGGATGAACCGCGCACGCGTCCGGAGATCGCCGAACGCGTCAGCCGGGCGTTGGGTGTGCAGGGCCAGGCCGTCCACGGCGGGGGGTGGGGACGCCAATCGAAGGTCGCGGCCGTCCCGGTCGGGGACTTGATCTTCCCGGTCGTGGACCTGGTCGGTCTGACGGCCTCGCGCTGCGTCGTCTGCTATGGACCCAAGCGCGGGAGCGAGCCGACGTTCGTGCGGGCTGACGCGTGGATCCCAAAATGGAAGGCCATACCCAGGGAAGAGGCAGAAGGGATGCTCTTGCGCTGGTACCTGCGGGCTTTCGGTCCGGCCACCGCCGCGGACTTTGCGATGTGGTCCGGTCTATCGCTCACGGGCGCGCGTCAGGTCTGGGCGCGTGAGGCAGCCGGCCTCGCGCCGGTCCATGTTGAGGGTCAGGCAGCGGCTATCCTTAAGCAGGACCTCGATCAACTGGCGGAAGCGGAATTCGAACGCCCGTTGATCAACCTTCTGCCGTACTTCGATACTTTTCTGCTCGGCCATAAGGAGAAGGAGCCCCTGGCGGCCGCCCAGCACCGGCCGAAGATCTATCGCCCGCAGGGTTGGATCGCGCCGGTCGTTCTGGTCAACGGCCGCGCGCTCGGCACCTGGGAACACGCCCGGGACGGAAAACGCCTGCGCGTGAAGGTGACGAAGTTCGGGCCGCTATCGAAGCCCATCGCGGCCGGCATCCGCGCAGAAGCGCGCGACCTTGGCCGCTTCCTCAGTGTTCCAAACGTGGACGTTAAGGCCGGTTGAGGTATGAATCATGAATAAACGATCAATTCTTATTTCGGTATTTTCTCTCAGCATACTTGCGGCATGTGCTAACGACGTAGCACTTAAAAAGGTGGAAATTGTCGATAACTATGTGATCGAAATTCCGGCGGACTTTACGGTGCATGAACTGCTTTCGAGTCCCGTTACGTCAGTCCCGATCTATATGGTCGAGGCGCCTGACGGGTCGGTTTTCGATCTTGCGGTCCATCCCTATGCGGTTTCTTCAAACCCAATACCCGGCACATGTGTTGTCTCTGCAGAATTCGATGCGGGCGAAACTTCTGCGCCGGTCTATTGTGAAGGTCTGAGCCTGACCAGCTCATTCACCGTTCCCGCAGGTTGGGATGTGAAATATGGAAGTGCAATTAACGATCTTACGCTTGCCTCCTGCACCATGAACTCCCCTTGTCCGGTGGAGGTGCCGCCCGAGAGCAGGTATTCGATCACGTATGTATTCGTGATCCCTGATAAATCCAATAACATCATTCTTGAATTTTACGCCGGAGATATGTTTCGAGGACCTTCGGATGAAATAGATGGGTTTCAAGGATTGGGTTTTGTTTTACATGATCTGATCATTCCCTCCCTTTCAGCAATAAATCCATAGCCCGCGCAGTCTCTGTTAGCGCAGGGTCTCCCGACCCGTGCCATAATCCGACCGAAGGTCTCCAATTCATTCAGGAGAGAATCACTTCTGCGAGTGGAGACCTGCTGTCC
>CAYUUJ010000165.1:0-5596 GCA_964447845.1 uncultured Anaerolineaceae bacterium | reverse complement strand
GCCAGTCGTTTCAGGAATTCATCCGGTTTTTCCTCGTCAGGCGATACTCCGACAAAATAAATTTTCGTGGGTTTGACTTGATCCAGTGCGCCTCTTAACTCGCTTAGAGAGGGTGGGGAGGTCCAGATCGCAAATTCAATCGCCTCATACAAGTTGAAACGGTCTTTCCCTTTGGCTTTGTCTGCACCTTCCGCCCATATCAGTGTTCCAGGCGGGAGCTTGAGGATCTCAGGCTGAGAGCGCATGTCCTGGATCTCGATCCCTGATTTCCGGATCTCGACCGGTCCCGCTTCCGTATCGCGAAACTCCAAAAATTCCAGATTGAGCTGACGCTCGCCGCGATACGATCCGGCGCGTAACGTAAATGCCAGGTCGAATCGACCTTGCGGCAATTCTTCGCCGGCGCTCTTCCACCAAAGAACGTCCTGTTGGCGGCCGACCGCATCCTGAACTGTGAATCTGAGGTGTTCTTTATTTTTACCGATTTCAGTTGACTTAAGGATCTGCAGACCCCGTGTTCCGAGGCTCAGCGCAGGGTTCCCGGGACCGAACGGCGCCAGCTGTTCGATGGAATCTGCCAGCTCAAATGACAACTCGTCGAGTTTCAGCCAGGCGTCAACCTCAAGCGTGGCCTCCTCGATTTGCGCCTCGGTCAACATGCTCTCGATCGTCCTGCCTAATGCTTTGCGAAATTGAGAAAAATTTTCCTGGTTGAGAGCCAGGCCGGCCGCCATGGGATGGCCGCCAAAGTTACGTAACAAATGTTTTTGCGCGGAAATGGAGCGGGTGATATGCAATCCTTCAATCGAGCGCGCCGAGCCCCTGGCGATCCCATCCTCTGCAAAGTTGAAAAGGAGTGTGGGTTTGTGATATCGCTCCACCAGGCGATTAGCCACGATGCCCACCACGCCTCCGGGCCAGGCAGAATGACCGAGCACAATGGCTGGCTGTGCCAGCAGGGATGGATCGGCGCGCAATTGCGCTTCGGCAGTCTGCGTCACTTGTTCGGTCAGAAGTTTGCGTTGAGCGTTGAGGCCTTCGATATGCGCGGCCAGCACGCGTGCACGTATGGGATCCTGGGTGGTCAACAGTTCCACCGCTGGATTGGCATCGCCGAGCCGGCCGAGGGCGTTGAGTCGCGGCCCGAGTGCGAAGCCGATCGAGGTTTCGTTAATGGTTGCAGGTTGCAGGTTGGCGAATTCAAAGAGAGTCTGAAGCCCGAGGCGTTGAGTATTTCGAAGCGCGGTTAGGCCGCGTTGGACCAGGTAACGGGTGTCGTTCGTGAGCAGAGCGAGATCTGCAATAAGCCCCAGGGCAACTAAATCGAGTAAATTTTCGATTTCAGATTTATGATTTACGATTAATAACGCCTCAGCGAGTTTGTAAGCTACACCGACCCCGGCCAGCGTGGCTAGAGGATGACCCTCCGCTAGAAGTTTCGGATTGACGATTGCAACTGCGTCGGGAAGAGTTTCGCCGAGATCGTGATGGTCCGTAACCACGAACTCCACGGCGCGTGTGCGGGCGTAGTCCACTGCGTCGTGCGCGCTGATGCCGGTATCACAAGTGAGGATCAGTGTTGCGCCGGCATCCAGGATCGGTTTAAGCGATTCAATATGAACTCCGTGACTCTCTTTGCCGCGGATGGGAATGTAATAGGTGACATTTGCCCCCAGCATTTGTAAAGTTTGAACCAGTAAGGTTGTGGCGGTCTGGCCGTCCACATCAAAATCGCCCCACACGCAGATCTGTTCGCGCTTGCGTATAGCCACAGTTATTCTTTCAACCGCTTTATCAATCCCCGGAAGTTCAATGGAAGGCGAGGGTGAGTAGGAGTCAGCGTCAAGAAACGCGCGGGCGGAAGCGGGGTCGCTGAAGCCGCGTCGGACGAGAGTCTGCGCGATGAGCGGGTGCAGGTTGAGGGTCGAGAAAGAAGGTGGAATTTCTACCGGCGACGGTTCTATCCAACGAGTCATAATGTTGCACTGAGTTTAACCGCGAAGACGTGAAGACCGCGAAGCTTTTCTTCTGATTATGATTCTTCGCGCCTTCGCGCTGAAAAATACATGGATTCTATCCAACGGGTCATTTGGGAGATATGGTCACTTCCATATTTTCAGGATAATAATGAATAATTCTCCGATCCGGAAAATCATTCGGGTCTATTTTATCGGTTGAAGAATCCGGGAGATATGCAAAGATAAAGGGTGTCCTCAGCCAGGGATCCTCGAGCGGAAGCAATCCGACATAGTCTGTCCATTTTTCGGTGTGCACAAGCACCAGCGCAGGCGTGAGTTCCTGGATATTCTCAGCCAGAAATGGCGCCTGCTGGGCACGTCTGATCTCGTGCACATTGCGCATCGAGTCGAATCGACCGGGTAAAAATGCGAGCAGGTTGTAGCCGATCAGAAAGGTGACCAACAAATAAACACCGGTTCGCAAAGTACGTGGAGTCCGTGGTCGAGCGCTCCAATCCGCGATCCAAAATATACCGGCTGCCGTCAGCAGACACAGACTAAAAATACCCTCGTAATAATAGCGCGGCCCGTACCGAATGGGACTGATCCAGTAGAGCGTATAAACCAGGACCAAGCTGAACACCACGCCAATGATGAGCGTTGTCGATTGGTTACGGCGCGCGGCCCACAATCCGGCTGGAATGAACAACCACGATAAACCTGCCCAACCAAAAAGATCCCGGCTCCCAGCCATTAAACTCAGCACAAGGTTATTGAAACTCCAGCGCAGGTTGTGCCCGCCGGCTGCAATACCAATGCCTTCACCGAAACCCAATTTATCGTATGGATACCACAACGAATATAGATTGATCAATGGGTCGCCTGTCAGTACGAATTGCCATACCGGTAGGAACGAAGAAATTGCCATAGCGATCAGGCCAATTGACAGGACCCGTCTGCGGACGGTCCAATTGCCCAGTCGGAGCAGGAGGATGCCGTGCACAAAGAATGGCAACCCTACACCGACGGCGGTCATCGGGCGCGTGAGAGCCAGGACCCCGAGACTGAATCCCGCGACCGCGACTTTGATCCAGGTTGGAACAACATGCGATGAGTGGCCCGCAGGCACAGTTGATTTAGATGACTCTATGAATAAATCCAACCATGCCAGGGCGAGGGCGAGACTCAAATATAAACCCCACGAATGCGAGAGCAAGGAACCAGAAACCAGCAGGAAGAACGGTGAGGTAACCATCAGAAAAGCAGACAACAGCGCGGTGCGATTATCGAATATCTTTTGTCCCAGGCGGTAGGTGAGCCAGACGCTTAATCCAGAAAGAATAGGATTAACCCACGCGCTAATTCCGGCCAGCATACCCAAAGCCAGGATCAGCGGCCAGCCTGGTGGATATTTGCTGAAGCGCATGCCGTGATAGTCAACCACGAAAGGGACATAAAAGTTCTCAGGGTAAGGAGGCGATGGGATCGCAATTTCTCCCCTGGTAAGCAACTGCGCCTGCCAGACATATGCCATTTCATCTTCCACGTGCGCCAAGCGCTCGTATACATTTTCCGAGACCCAATAAGTTAAGAACACTGCCGCTAAGCTCAAGAAGGCAGCGATACGACTGGAGTAATTCATCTAATGGATCGGTTCGAATTTTGCTGTGAAGTGTCGCAACAATTCAGGTGCGTAGGTAAATTTATAACCACGCACAGATCCGGCCCGATTTTTGATACGGGACAATGAGTCCGCAACATAATCCATGTGACTCTGGGTGTAGGTGCGGCGCGGGATGGCGAGGCGCAGCAGTTCGAGTTTGGGATGCATGATCGCACCTGTGTCCGGGTCCGGATATGCGAACATAACTGATCCGATCTCCACCCCACGGATGGCGCCTTCGCGATACAGCTCGACAGCCAAAGCCTGACCTGGAAATTCAGCCGGTGGGATATGCGGCAGGACGGCGTGGGCATCCAGGTAGACTGCATGTCCGCCGGCGGGCTGGATGGTTGAGATGCCGGCTTCGTTCAATCGCCCCGCCAGATACGCGGTTTGGGCCAGGCGATATGCAAGATAAGTTTCGTCGAGTCCTTCGTAGAGGCCGACCGCCATAGCCTCGAGGTCGCGGCCCGCCAGACCACCATAAGTGGGGAAGCCTTCGCGCAGGATCAGTTCGTTGCGGACGTGTTCGAAAATCACGTCGTCATTCAAGCACAACAGGCCGCCGATATTGACGATGGCATCCTTTTTAGCGGACATGGTCATGCCGTCTGCCAGACTGAACATCTCGCGCGCGATCTCGATCACGGTTTTATTCTCGTAACCCTTTTCGCGTAGCTTGATAAAAAAGCAATTCTCCGCATAGCGGGCAGCGTCAATAAAGAAGGCGAGTCTGTAGTGTCGATAGACTTGAGCGATGGCTTTTAGGTTTTCCATTGAGACAGGTTGTCCGCCCCCTGCGTTGTTCGTGACCGTTACCATCCCAAATGGAATATTCCTGGGGCTAATTTTTTCAATGAACGACTTGAGTTTGGCGATATCCATATTCCCCTTGAATGGATGGGTATTGGCAGGATCGAAGGCTTCCTCGATCACCAGATTGGCCGGACGGCCGCCGCGGGCACGAATATTGGCGTCTGTGGTATCGAAATGCATGTTGGATGGGATGTGCTGCCCCTGTTTCACTAATACCGCAGCGAGGATGTTTTCCGCCGCGCGGCCTTGATGGGTTGGGACGAAATGCTTGAATCCGAAAATGTCTTCCACCGCAGCTTTGAGCCGATGGAATGAACGAGCCCCGGCATACGACTCATCCCCGCGCATGATGGCCGCCCATTGCTCCGAACTCATCGCGCCGGTGCCGGAGTCCGTCAGCAGGTCGATGAAAATATCTTCTGCTTTAAGGGCGAATAAATTAAAGCCGGCTTCCTTGAGGCGGGCTTCGCGCTGCTCAGGCGCGATCAGGCGGATCGCTTCGGTGACTTTGATGCGGAACGGTTCGGGAGGATATCCGGGCACGGAATACCATTCTGAGACGGTGAATTGTGTTCAATTCATTTTACGACATTCGTTCTTAAAAGGCGTAATGTTCCCTGGTCCATCCCGGCGGTGTGCGGCAATTCGATCTGGCTCAATCTCTCAGTCATCGTCGCGAACAACACCTTATTCAAACCTGCATATTGTTTCGCCAGTCCTCGCAACACCTTGGCCGGAATGATCAGGAACTGGCTTTGTTCCTCGGCGATTACGTTCGCGGTACGGGTCGCGCCGGTGAGCGCGGCCACCTCGCCAAAAAAATCCCCGGCATTCAGATAATTCAGGATCACATATTCCATGTCCCGAAGCACGCCCACGCCAACGCTGCCCTTCAGGATGAAATAAGCCGCGTCGCTGGCTTCGCCGCGGTACACGACGATCTGTCCGGGTGGCGCGTCGGCGACGAGAGTCTGGTCGGCAAGACGATCGCGCGCGACGGGATTCATGCCGGCCATCTCCGGGAGACTTTCGACGAACCGGTCGATCTCCGAACGGATCGCGGTCCGGCCGGACCCCAGCCTGGGCGCAGCCTCGATGCCCCTCAACAAGCTGACGGTCCGCTTCCAGACGGCAGCCGGTTGGCTGAGTCCCGGCAGCA
>CAYUUJ010000164.1:0-5597 GCA_964447845.1 uncultured Anaerolineaceae bacterium | reverse complement strand
CGCGCCAGTCGCGGCGCGGTGTTCATAGTTCCTGCCGTGGAAACGGACAATGCCGCCGCTCTGGCGTGGCTGCGATCCAATGAAATACAGATCATTGCTGCTACTCCGGCTGCAGAGCAATTCTATACGTCGGTGGATCTGCAACGGCCCAGCGCGATCGTGGTGGGTACTGAGGATGAAGGGCTGACCGATTTCTGGATAACGGAGGCAGACCAAAAGGTCCGGATCCCGATGCGGGGCAAAGTCAATTCCTTGAATGTTTCCATCGCGGCGGCGTTAATCGTTTATGAGGCTGCGCGGCAAAGGGAGGGTAAATAATTTGTTCAGCACACTTTCACTTCCGCGGGACCCGAGTGTGACTGCTCCGGAGGGTTCGGATGTGCGCATCCTGCTGGCGTTGATGGGAGGCAGCATGGCGTATTTCAAACTGGCACCGGGAAAGATTTCCAGAGCGGTCGCACATCATCAAGGCCAAAAAAGTTCTTCGTTCCACCGTATGTGGGACATCGCGGCTGGTTGGGCATTTGGCTGGACGTGCTGTTGATTGGGACGAGATCGCGGGCTTGATCATGGATGCCTATCGGATAATCGCTCCAAGGCAGTTGCTCGCGAAATTGGAGTCCCAGGAATAAAGGGGCGAAAGTTAAAGCGATATGAGAAATGGAGAGGCTATCAGGGGTTAAGGGGGTTACAATGACAAAATGGCCGATAAAAGGGAAATCCGGCCCAGGAGTAAATTCACATGACTGAAACCACAGAAACCAAGAGCCTACCGAAAACGGTAGCTTCATTCTTCAAGCGCCCGCACGTCCGCCAGGAAGTCATCCCAGTTGGTGAAGGTGTACCGCTCGGCATCGAGCGTGTTTTCAACCCCGAAATTGGCATTGGCGGCGCGTATGGGACCTGGGGGGAGAGTTACGATAATCAGCAGCTGCATACGATCATCGACCAGCGCCTCGGGGCGCCGCTGGAAAAAAACGATATGATGAATTTGGAGCAATTGGGCTTCGTTAACCGGCATCACACACCGCTGCTCTCAGACGGCGACCATCTCGAACTGGAAATTGAAGTTGGCGCACGCTTATTGAAGGCGGCTGCTCAAGCCAGTGGCTGGACACCGGCTGAGGTCCAGGCGGTTTTGATCGGGATGAGCGCTCCGGTGTCAGAGGATTATGTCGAGCAGATCGCGCGACGGGCAGGGATCCCGGAGAGTGCGTTGATCGTAAGTGTTCATAAAGCCTGCGACGGTTCTGTCGGTAGTTTAAACCTGGCTCTGAATCCGGGCCTGGCCACTTCCGGCCAATTAAATATAGCCGAAGAGCTTTTTGGCAAGAAAGTTTTACTGGGTGGCATTGAAGGTTTGAGCCGCTTCACCGAGCATGCACATGATAAGAATGCGCTTCAATTGTTCGGGAATGGAGCAGGTGTGATCGGCGTGATCCCGGGCAAGACCATGAAGTTCCTGGTCGGCAAGAGCCATGAGAATTTTGACGAGGAAGGCGTGCTGGCCGTGCACATGTATTATCCGCATTCGGGTGAACGTGTCCCGGGTCGCTCGCTGGTCGAGGTCTCCCGGACCGGACAATCCATCCGCGTCGCCGGATTGATGCATGAACCGGAGGACGGTGCGCCGATCGCCATGTCCGGGCCGATGGGGATGGTCAAGTTGTTCGTACGCACCGGTGTGCAAGTGGTGACGGATGTCTATCAAGCGTATCAGGCTATGATGGAAAAACTGGGGCAGCCGTCGCAGATCGCCGTGGCGATCGTCCATCACGCCAATTACAAGATCAACAAGTTGAAGGAAAAACATCTCGCGAACCTGGGGATCAAATTCCCAATGCCCTGGCTGTTGAGCGAATTCGGGAACGTCAGCGCCGCCAGCAACATGATCGCCTTTCTCAGGCAGCTGCCCAGTTTGAAACCGGGCCAGCACATCCTGTTCGATGGCTTTGGCGCCGGCACGTACTATGATGTCTTGACCGTATCGATGGGAAACCAAACAGCATAGTTCCACCTTAACAACGAAAAAACCTCGAAGGTTTCAACCTTCGAGGTTTTGTTTTATAACTCTGCTAATAAATTCATTGTACGGCTTCATCAAATGGAGTATTCATGAATATTAGAATCAAACTTATTTCGTTCTTGATCCTTTCAGTCCTTCTTTCGGCAGCTTGTGGCAGCCCGGCACCGGAAGTTACGCCAACCGAAACCGCGCCGATGGATTCGGCTGTAGTGGTCGAGAGTTTTTGGAGGTCCTTTGCGGATGGGGATCTGGATTTGGCGATGACCTTCGTCGCCGAAGATTTCAAATGTAGAGGCTCATGCTATTTCGGCGGCAAAGATTCGCTGCGACTCTTCCTGCAAGGCTATCTGGATGGGGGGTTTGAAACGTTTATAAGCGACCTGCAGGTGAATGGGGAAAAAGTTTCGTACTATGTCGAGGTCCACAGAAACGGATTGCTGACCTCCCAGGGGTTTAGCGAAGAATCGATGCAGGTTCAGAATGGCTTGATCGTCTTCTGGGAAAACCTGCGTCCGTGATCCATACAATCCTCGCCGTAGGTGGAGCAAGGGGCAATTTCCTGGCCGGCGCACTTGCCGACCGGTTTGGGCGCCGCTTTACGTTGATCCTTGGACTCGCGCTTGCCGCCGCGGCTCGCATAGTATAATGCCGTGCATCCATGCCAGACTACAGTTCCAGTATATTGTTCAAGCGACTGCCCGCCTTTAAGGACATCGTACCTGTCTATGCGGTGATATGGTTCATGACTTTTTCATGGACGATCATCACCAGCTTTCAATTGCTTTCCATCTCCTGGATATTCTTCATCAGTGTTTGGGATATTGTGGGGATTCTGGCCTATCAGGTACTGACCAACTTGTTCGAAAGTCTAATTGTGATGGCTGTTTTGTTGGTCTTCACCGGCCTGCTGCCGCATGGATGGCTAAAGGATGACTTTAGGGCCAGAGGGTCGATCGTGGCGATGACATTTTTGGGCTGGCTGATCTATTCATACTTTTCACTTGAGATGTGGCAATTGCATGAGCAAATAGGTCAGCTGCTTCTACGTATTCTAGTAACCGCCGCGGTGCTTTTATTCGCGGGACTCAAATTCCCGGTCATCCGGAAAATCGTATTGCTGCTTGCAGAACGCTGTATTGTTTTTCTCTATGTCTTACTGCCTATGGCATTCCTGTCACTCGTTGTTGTCTTGATACGAAACCTCCTTTAAGGGAATTGTGTGGGAAAAGTAACCAGGCGAGACATACTCAAGCTGACTGGTACACTGGCCGGAGCGGGCGCCGTCTCTGGGCTGCTTCCGGACATGGCGCGACTCTCCCGAACGCGCACGGATCTGCCAAGCGTCATCGTTCTTGTTCTGGATGCGATGTCCGCTCGTCACTTGTCCGTCTACGGGTATCCCCGGCCCACCACGCCGAATTTCGAGAGATTTGCAGAGCGGGCCGTCGTTTTTCATCGACATTATGCAAATGCCAGTTTTACCTCGCCAGGTACCGCCTCTCTTCTTACCGGGCAAAGGCCCTGGACACACCGCGCCTTCAACCCATCCGGCGTGGTGAGGTCTGATCTGGCCGAAAGAAACGTATTCAATTTGCTTGGGGAGGAATACCACAAGCTGGCATTTACGCAGAACTTGTGGGCGGATTACTTGTTGAATCAATTTTCAGCGAACATTGATACCCACCTGCCGATTTCCATGTTCGATTTGGTGGGCGATGGTTTTATCGATCGGCAACTCAAATCTGACGCGCTCATTGCAAATCGTTCCTATGCCAGTAGTCTTTTTCCCTGGTCGACTAGAAATCCAACTTCCTTGGTGCTTAGTTTCCTTTATAACATTATCAACAACCGCCGGGCCAGGCAACTGACCCCGGACGATTATCCGGCCGGTCTGCCGACCAATAATACCGTTGATGCATTTACACTGGAAGATGTTTTTGATGGCCTGTTTTCCGAAATCGCGGCGCTTGAGGAGCGTCAATCGCCCTATTTTTCGTATTTCCATCTTTGGCCGCCGCATGATCCATATCGTCCCCGTGCAGAATTTGCAAAGCTCTTCAATCGGGATGGATATGCGCCGGTCGCAAAAAAGCAGCATCCACTCTCGCAGGATTTCTCTGTGGATGGATTAAGGATCCGCCGGATTCCATATGATAATTTTATTGCCCACATCGATTCAGAGTTCGGGAGGCTGGTGGATGCACTGGACGAGCGCGGTGTCCTCGAGCATACCTATTTAATCGTCGTTTCGGATCATGGCGAGATGTTTGAGCGTGGTGTACGAGGACATTTCACGCCCTTGTTGTATGAGCCGATCATCCGGGTGCCCTTGCTCGTTTCCGTGCCTGGCGTTCGCTCCCGAAGGGATGTTTTCAGTCCGACCAGCAATGTTGATATCCTGCCGACGCTGTTATCTATCGCCGGAAAAGAAATCCCGGACTGGTGCGAAGGCAAAGTTCTGCCGGGACTTGGAGGGGAAGAGGAAGCTGGGCGCAGCATCATAGCGATGGATGCAAAGGATAATCACATTGGCCTGCCGTTCACGAAGGCTACTTATGCCGTCATCAAGGGAGAGAACAAGTTAATTCATTACAAGGGATATAGAGGCCAGTACAACGATTTTTTTGAATTCTATAATCTGCAGGAAGACCCTGAAGAGTTGTCTAATCGGTATGGAAAGCCGAAATACTCAAGCATCGTCGATGAATTGAAAAGCATATTGCGCGGGGAAGAAGGTGCCGCAAACCGCGAACTCTTGTAATCACACAGGCAAATAGATAACCGGTACGAATCTGCACAACGTCTACGGGCCGAACGTTCGGCCCGTAGACGTGCGGGTTAATCTGTTGTCAATGCCTCGGGTGCCCTCTTTTCGGCCTGCTCGGCCATGCCGTACTGCACTTCCAACTCGTGACGGAATTGCTGTGTATACAGACGATAGTAATGACCGCGCTGGCGCAGCAGCTCCGCGTGTGTGCCTTGCTCTGCGATCTTTCCGTTCTCGATCACCAGGATTCGGTTTGCCCGCCGGATGGTACTCAAGCGGTGCGCGATCACGAATGACGTGCGTCCCTTCATCAATGCTTCCATGCCGCGCTGGATGAGCGCTTCGGTCAACGTATCCACACTGGAGGTGGCCTCGTCCATGATGAAAAGCTCAGGCCGGGCCAGTACTGCGCGCGCCAGGCTGATCAATTGCTTCTGGCCCACCGAGAGCAGGTTGCCGCCTTCGCCAACATTCTGTTCATAGCCCTTTTCGAGCGTCACGATGAAATCGTGCGCCCCTGCCACTTTGGCGGCCTCGATGACCTCCGTGTCGCTGGCTTCGAGGCGTCCATAACGGATGTTATCCTGCACGCTGCCTGAGAAAAGATGCGGCGTTTGGAGCACGATCCCGATCCGGCTGTGGATGGAGGTGAGGGTGTAATCCATGTAATCATGACCGTTGATGCGGATCGTCCCGGCGCGCGGTTCGTAAAACCGGCAGAGCAGATTGACGATCGTGGACTTGCCGCCGCCGGTCGGTCCGACCAGCGCGATCATCTCACCGGCTTTCACTTTGAGCGTGAAA
>CAYUUJ010000163.1:0-5597 GCA_964447845.1 uncultured Anaerolineaceae bacterium | reverse complement strand
GCGGGCGAAGATCTCAGGTCCGCCGAGCGGGTCGTTGACGTGCCCGGCAATCGTGGCTGTGCCTACGTCGCCTGGGATGCCGCCGCCGCGATACCAGAATGCCGAATGCCAAACCGGATCGCCGATCGGTCCTCTGGGCGAATCCATCGCATTTTCGGATGTGAGTCCAACAGCCAGCACCGGCGCCCTGACATTGAGTTGGGGAATCTCCAGCTCGAGCGGTACCTCCACAGGCGGAGCCCGTAGGTCGAGGTCCGTATCAATGAGCGGTCCAAAGACAAAGCGGGTGGGTGTCGGGATAACTGTCGGCCGCACCGTCGGTTGAACTGTCGGTTGAACCGATGGCAACAACATAGGAGACGGGGGAGGCGACGTCAGCGCCTCCCCCGTCTCCTGGTTTCCGCATCCCGCAAGCGCTGCCGCCATGACCAGAACAGCCGCGAGGCAAGCGAGCGAACTGCGGCGAGTAAGAATACTCACCGTTCGCACTTTAGGAGAAGTTATCTCTTTGCCAGATGGCTACGGCGATACGCTCGCAGGCCCAAGGCCAACGCTATGACGCCGAGGCCACCGATGACCACCATATTGGGGATGTCTTCATTTCGGATGGGTGCCGCGCCAGTGTTCGGCAAACTATCGATCGATTCCCCCCCGCCTCCGCCACCACCACCAGTCGTGCTGACGCAGAGCGGACCTCTGTTTACGGTGGTAGTATCTAACGTCACCGCGCCATTTCTTGCCAGAAGTCTTCCGTTGATCGTAGAGCCGCCGTCATCTGAGATCGAATCCAAGGCCAGAAAATTTCCCACAATATCGTTACCTGTACCAATGGTTACGGACGTTTCGGCCCTCCACCACACATTACAAGAGTTAGCGCCGGGGCCGCTGACAGTTACACCAGTACCCGTATCGATGAGTGAAGCAGACCTGAAAATCCAAATGCCTGATCCACTGAGGGACAGGTTTGTGGGAATGCTGAAGGATGTGGCGCAGTAAATTCCCGGCCCGAGGGGCGAGAGCAAGCTCAGGTTCTGCACGCCTGCGACGTTTGAATCGCACGTTGCATTATCCGTCGCAGCCAGTCTATCGTACGCGGTGATCAAGTCGGTATCAGCAGTACCCATAAGGATGGGATCCCAAGTAAAACAGGTAACATCCGAATCACCGGCGCCTAGGTATGTATTATCCCTATCGTAAATAGTAAAGGCGCCCACTTCCTGGCACTGTACGCCAATCGCAGCACCAGTGCCATCCTCCAAACCCACATCCCCATTTATAGTGGAAGCATTCGCTGCACTGCTGATCAGCGAGTCAGCAAAAACCGCAAAGCTATTTACCGTGCCCAGATCCGGGGTTGTATCAGCCAGCGGTCGTGCAGACACATCGAAGAATTGACCTGCCAATACAAGGGTCATGACCAGGATGATTGAAATCGTTAGATTCTTTAGTTTGTGCATTTTCTTCGGCCTCCCGCCAAAAACATCCAATTGAAAAGATTAGTTCTCTTTATCCAGCCTAAATCGCCTCGTCCACGAAGGTGAAGATCGAGGCTAACCCACAGGTTAGTGACTTTTAGTTCAAGTTCGATTATAGCCCCCCCTTCCCGTTTCCGTCAAGGATATCCGAGGCACACTTTAAGTCTACACATGTTCCCGAACTTTTGCCGAAATCTGGCGATCGGTCATCTTGTCCACTGTTTCAACGGCCAGGATGTTGCCTTTGAGTCCTGCGTGCTTGATCCTTTTCTCCAGCTCACCTTTGGCCTCGCCGGGGCCAAATATTTGGATGGAGTCCGCCTCACGGATATAGGCGATGACCTCATCATAGTAGCTATTGAGATGGTTCCCAAATTGCCGGTCCCGCACATCCTCGGCTGAGCCATCTTCGGATGCGCTGCTACCTGTATTGCGAACATGCTTTTGCATATTTGAGGCTATTTTTTTTATTTCTTCCTGCTCATCCTTGATGGTCACGATCACGGCTTTTCTATGATCGATCCACAATCCAACCTGGCTTTTCATAAGGTTTCTCCCTGGCTTACTTTTGAAAGTGATGGGGCGAAATGTTTGCGCGCCGGATTCCAGGTTCAATGCTGCGGCTGTTCCTTCTGACCTTTCTTCAACTCCTCGGCTTGCTTTTGGCGAACCCAGATGGAGCTGGCCAGATCGATCGTCCACGGGGCCAGTTTGTTCAGGATCGCCAGTACATCATACATACGGCCGAGGAAGACCTCACGGCGCGGCCGCTCGACCATCCGCACCAGGGTCCGCGCCACTCGTTCGCGACTCACCTGGCCAAACGAGATCGACTTGAACTGGATCCCGCCGTCGCGGGTGGCCTTCTCCTTAAATTCGGTTCCGGTCACTCCGCTCGGATGGAGGCGCATTACTTTTATGCCCCATGGGATCAGCTCACGGCGCAGTCCGTCGGTCAAGCCTTCGACCGCATATTTGGTGCTGGCGTAGACGGTCAACGGCGGGGCTGAGACCACGCTCGAGTAGGAGCACATGTTCAGGATATAACCAGAGCGCTGGGCTTTCATCACCGGCACCACTTCGCGGGTTAATTCCGCCAGCCCGATCACGTTGACTTCGTAGTGTTCGCGCATGTTTTGTGAGGACAACTCTTCGAACCAGTCATAGTAGCCAGTCCCGGCGATATTGGCCAGAATGTCAATTCGTCCATGGGTTGCCATCGTAGTTTTTACCAGGTTGCGGATCTGATCGATGACTGTCAAGTCTGTTTGGACTGGTAACGCGGTCCCGCCTGAAGCGCGGATGATCTCTGCCAGCTTATTCAGACGCTCGATCCGCCTGGCCGCGATAACAACCTTCGCTCCGGCGGCGGCAAATTCGAGTGCGGTTACTTCTCCTATGCCGGAGGAGGCTCCGGTGATGATGGCCACTTTTCCCAAAATCGCGGGTTTAATTTTATTACTCATACGAAATCGTATCCTCCCGGTTCCATTGTGATGAACCGATCATCCTAAAAATATTATCGATTTGAACCGTTCACGTTCTTGAAATCGATAAATCCTTTTTGAACATCTACCGAGACCAGTTGCACCCGGAGCCGGTTTCCCACATCCCAGCCCTCAAACCCACGGACCAGCTTGCCTTCCACGGGCATCGAAAGCAGCCGCACCCAGGTCCCTTTCTCTGACGCGCCTGTGACGATCGAATCGAACTGTTCACCGATCCTTGATTCGAGAAGCAGGGCGGCGGCTGATTTTTCCACCCGGCGCTCCACTTTGTTGGCGGCATCTTCGGCTTCCGTGCAATGCGCTGCCAGGGCGTCCAATTCATCCTTCCGATAGGGCGAAGGCCTGCCTTCCAGCGCTGCGATCAAAAGCCGTTGTGTAAGCAGGTCGGGATAACGGCGATTGGGAGCCGTGGAATGAGCATAGTCCTTAACGGCCAATCCAAAGTGCCCGGAAGTATCGCCATGCGGAGATTCGGCAACGTATTCGCCGGCGCCCAAAAGTTTGATCACAGCCAGGGACAGATCGGGAAACTCCACGGGGTCTGCAGCCTTTTGTTTGATCAGAAACGCTTCCAGCGCAATTGAATCCGGGATCTCGGGAAGCACGAACTTATGTTCGCGTGCGATCTCAACGATCCGAGCCCATCGTTTTGGGACACGCACCACCCGGCGGATGGATGGAAAATTTTTGGCCGAGAGGTGGCGTGCGGTCACGCCGTTGGCTGCGATCATAAAATTCTCGATGATCTCGTTGGCTCGGTTTTTTTCTTCGCTTTCGAGCGCACGGACTTGATCGCCGTCGAATACAGGTTTTGCTTCGATGGTTTCCAGGCTGAGGGCTCCGTTCATGTGCCGGAGATACTTCATGCTTTGGGCAGCTTTGTCCTGCATATGCAGGTTCTCATCCAATCCGGGTACCAGCGTGACAGGCTCAGGCGGGGTGCCATTCCCGTCCAGCCATGCGGCAATCCGGTTATAGGATAATTTGGCTTGATTGCGGACCCGTCCCCTGTAAATCCTGGATTCCCCATGCGTTCCAGCCTCATCAATTTCCATTTCTATCACGATCGCCAGCCGGTCCTGATCGGGATTCAGCGAGGTCAGGTCCGTTGAAAGTTTTTCGGGCAGCATCGGGAATATCCTGGCTGCCGTATACACGGAGGTGGTATTGTGACGGGCGTACTCATCCAGGGCGGATCCGTCTCTGACGTGTGAGGCCACGTCTGCCACTGCAACCATCACCCTGACTCGGCCTCCCGGCATGGCCGCAGCTACGGTGAGTTGATCCAGGTCGCGCGAGTCGTCGTTGTCGATGGAAGCCCATATCCGGTCTCGCAGGTCGCGGATCCCCGCGGCAATTTCGGTTGACCCGGCAGGTTCCTGAAGCCGCCCCAATTCGGCCAGCGCTGCGTTGGAAAAATCAGGCAGCAGACCTTGTTCGAGCATGGCCTGCCGGGCAATGCTCTGTAAGATGGAACGGTGATGCTTTTCATTATTATCCACCAAATGACCTTCTCACAACCAAATTGCGTTCACGAAACGGATCTTCAGCGAGCTGACATTCCGGAATATTAATTAAAGATCACCAAACTACGATCACAAATAGTGGAATATAAATCCTGGCCGTCACAATGCTCCCAACCTGGATGAAAGGAATTCACTGCTTACAGGCTCAGGGTATTCGCTTCGTTCAATATCGGAGATCGCGGCTCGAACAACCTCATTAACCTGAGCGCCCGCATTTGCCGGGACCACACTGATCAGGTTGTGTCTGTCCTGCTCGGCTGCCAATTCGTCCGCCAGCCGTCCAGTGCCTTCCAGGGCGATGACCGGGCGGCCGTGTTCAACGCTTAATTCGATATCTTGGCGGGAAATATTTCCGCCGTTGATCAGGATCGTCACAGAGCGGTGGCCGTTGGATAACAAGGCTGCTGCATCCACGATCCAGGGAGATTCATCTCCAAATTTGTTGCCGGGCACAAGAATGAAATGGGTGTAATGCGGCTCCAACTGCAAACGTTTATTTCCCAATCCCATAAACGATTTGCTGTACGGACCGCCGGGCCAGGTCACCAGCTCTTCGGGCGTTATGCCCAGCAAAGGAAAAGTATAACGTTTCTGCGCGTGCAGCCGTCCAATTTCAGCCATCACCCCCATGTCGGTCCCTCCACAGATGACGACAGCGTTTTTCTCTTCAGCGATCCTGGATAGGATCTGGATGACCTGCGCGGTAATTTCCGCGTGTTGTTCATCTATATCACCACCGATAAGGACGATAACAGGGTAACTATCCTCCAATTGCAAGGCGGACATGGCCTGTCCCAGGTTCGAACGCTTGTCTGGAAATACGCACAACGCATGATCGTCCGGGAAGCGGATCTTTTGAGTGCGCATACCCACCTATCCTTTACTTGTTCTTGAATTTCCAGGCGGTCATCTGCCGCGCAGGGTCGGACCAGACACCCATAAACCTGTGCTGGTAATGCCTGGTTTGAATCTTGAAAAATGGCGAAACCGGCCATGTAGAAATACGATCGGATAAGCCAGGATCGTGATCAAATCCATCGCAATAAACAGCAGCGTCAGTTTCATTTTCTTTTCTCCGCGCGATTGTT
>CAYUUJ010000162.1:0-5620 GCA_964447845.1 uncultured Anaerolineaceae bacterium | reverse complement strand
GTCCGCGCAAGCCGATAAGGCCGCGCGCGGCTACAAGGACATCAACCTGCTGGCTTTTAAATTGCTACGGCCCGGCGGTTTGCTTTTTACGTTCTCCTGCTCCGGCGGCATCGACGCGGCGCTGTTCCAGAAGATCGTCGCCTCGGCTGCCTTGGATGCCGGGGCGGATGCGCAGATCCTGGAACATTTTTCCCAGGCTGCCGATCACCCGGTTGCATTGGAATTTCCCGAAGGCGCGTATTTGAAGGGGGTATTATGTCTGCGTATCTAGTCGTCTAACAAAAAGATACCAGCTTCGTTAAACCATTAGGAGGAAAAATGAAACACTACAAGTATTTGATCGCAGGCGGGGGCATGGCCAGCGATGCGGCTGTACGCGGCATACGGGAAATTGACAAAGATGGCTCGATCGGCGTGATCGGATGGGAACCGGACGCTCCCTATACGCGGCCGATGCTCTCCAAAGGATTGTGGAAAGGCAAGCCGTTTGAAAAGGTCTGGCGCGGGACCGAAAAACTGAACGTGGACCTGCATTTAGGCAACGGGGCGGCAGAGCTCGATCCGGCGAAAAAACTGGTCCGGGACGATCAGGGGGATGAGTACAGCTACGAGAAGCTGTTGCTGGCCACCGGTGGGACTCCCAATCGTTTGCCCTTTGGCGGAGAAGATATTATCTACTTCCGGGAACTGCGTGACTATCAGCGTTTACGCGCCCTGGCCGACGATGGTGAACGATTCCTGGTGATCGGAGGCAGTTTCATCGGCTCCGAGATCGCCGCCGCGCTGACAATGGTTGGGAAAAAAGCCACCCTGCTGTTTCGTGGAGAAGCGATCGCACAGGGCATATTTCCAAAAGAATTGTCGAACTATCTGAATGAATATTATCTCCAGAAGGGCGTGGAAGTAGTGCCCGGCGATTCGCCTGTCGCTTTGGAAAAAGATAACGGCCTTACCATCGTTCGTACCAGGAATGGTCGCAGCTTCGAGGTGGATGGGGTGGTGGCAGGGCTCGGCATTCGCCCGAACGTGGATATGGCCAAGGCAGCCGGCCTGGAAGTGGAAGATGGCATTGTGGTCAATGAGCAACTGCTGAGCTCTGTTCCGGATATCTACGCGGCGGGGGACGCGGCAATGTTCCACCATTCCACGCTCGGCAAACAGACACGCGTGGAGCACGAAGATAATGCCCTCCATATGGGCAAGCTGGCCGGGCGCAACATGGCCGGGGCGAGCGAGAGTTACACTCACACGCCGTACTTCTATTCCGATCTCTTCGAATTGGGCTATGAAGCGGTCGGTGAGTTGAGCAGCAAGTTGGAAACGATTGTGGATTGGCAGGAGCCCTTCAAGAAGGGCGTGATCTACTATCTGGATCAAGGTCGAGTGCGGGGGGTACTGCTATGGAATGTATGGGAAAAGCTGGACGCCGCCCGCGCACTGCTGAGGGCGCCGGGTCCGTTTAAAGAGAGTGATCTCAAGGGGAAGATCACCGGCTGATCGAGTAAAAATTTAGGACGCTGAAAAACGCTGATTCACGCTGATTCGAACGAAATTCAGCCACAGATCCTTCGGCGGATTTTCACCGATTGGCCCGACTCATTAAACTGAGTCGGGCCAATCGGTTCTTCTCCAGTATTGTTCTTAAACCTGATTTAAATCCGTGTCAATCCGTGTAATCCGTGAAATCCGTGGCCAGCTTTTATTCGATGATGATCTGGGTTTGGACGGTCTGGTTGAATGTCACATCGAAGGCTGCCAGCGTCGAGCGGTCCTCGTAGTTGAGCAGTTGACTCTCGACGTTGAGGGTCTCTTGCTGGATCAGGTCGCGCAGCAAGGTGAGCGAGTCAGCCAGATCGTGATCCCTGGTCTCGGTGGCGAGTTGCCACAAATGGTCTTCCGATTGATGTAATTGATTTAATCTCTCATGCAGCCTCCTGAAATCGGAGGTGACGTCCTGGCTGTACAGGCTGTCGCTCTGAACCTGGGAAGCGATCGCCATGGCGGCCCTCCGAAGTTCGGGCAAATTCTCAGGCGGCACTTGGGCGTTCAGGCTTGCGTAGCCCGGATAATCCGGGGAGGAATAGTAGGAGGCTGAGACGACGAAACCGCCGGCCTCCTCCACAGCCCGTTCGAGCGCGGAAAGCGCTTTTGCAGGATCCTCCACGATCAGGGTCAGGCTAGAGGAGCGGAGGATGATGCGCGTGCCGGTCGGAAGCGCGGTTGGCGATATGGTCGTGTGTTTCGTGGGCAAGCGGGCAGGGCCGACGACTGTTGGCGGGGCACAGGCTACGAGAAAAAAGCAAAAAACAAAAACCAGAGATTTATTCATGGGATGCTCCTTTTTAGGTTTAGCAGGAGACGTATCTGCGGGCGGAAGAGTTCCCGCCGCACCCAGACAGCCGGCGGAAATGCGATAGGCTGCGCAGGTGCGGCGTCGGGATACTCCACTTATAGACCCCAGCAGCCTAATCCGCGAAATTAACTTAGGGATTAGGCTGCACTTGTTAAATTCAATCAAGGGAAAACGGTCTTTATTTTACGGCATTTATCTGTTATTTCCGCTCCACGGCGTGCAGCGAGTAGCGGGCTGCCTTGAAGAATTCAGCCGCATATTTCGCGGCAGTTTCAGGCAGGTATGGCGCGCAGCTGAACACGTCCAGGTAGATGGCGCGCGAGGCGTCCGCGAAATGGCCGGAGATCAGGGAGGTTTCGATCAACTGGGTCATGCTGAAGCCGGTCACGCGCGGGTCGTCCCCGAAAAACACCACCTGGGTCTCTCCATAGCGGCGCATCCCGATCTTATCGCACAGGGTGTGTACGAATAGCTTGATAGCCTGCGCATCCTGCATGATCTTCAGGTCACACTCGTACAGATCGATACAGGTGGAAAGCCCCCAGTAGGAAGGTGCGGTAGGTGACTGCAGCGATGATTTTTCAGTTGTGGGTTGTTTTATTGTCAATGTTCCTCTGTTGTTAGTTAGTACAAGATTCAATTTCAGCTGCGCTGCGCATCAGAAAATTTTGACGCGCTGCATCCGAGTCAGTATAGCATATGGAATCAACTGATTCAATATCTGGGAAGGATTTTCTGCAAATCCATTTATATATAATTGATCGCTTGCGGTGCGGGTGACGGCTTGAAAGTTACCAATAATGATGCACGTGGGGACGAGCATACTGATCGTAAATGGTACGGATCTGTGTTATCGTTTCATCGGTCAAAGGCGCTAGGTCAGCAGCTTTCACATTCTCTTCCACCTGTTCCGGCCGTTTGGCTCCGGGAATGGCACATGTCACAGCCGGGAACATTGTGATCCAGCGCAAGGCCATCTGTGCCATTGTTTGGTCGGCGGGTACAAGTGAACGCAATGCTTCGACCGCTCGCAGGCTGGTGTCGTAATCCAGACCGGAAAATGTCTCGCCGCGATCGAACGACTCGCCGTGGCGGTTGAACGCTCGGTGGTCATCAGATTCGAATTTTGTAGCGCCGGTGAACTTGCCGCTCAGCAATCCGGAGGAGAGCGGGACGCGCGCCAGGATGCCGACCTTCCGGCGCTGGGCCTCGCTGAAGAACAAGTCGGCCGGTCGCTGCCGAAAAATGTTGAAGATGATCTGCACGGATTGCACGCCCGGATATTCCATGGCCTTCAAGGCCTCTTCGACCTTTTCAACACTGACTCCATAATGCCGCAATTTCCCCGCCTGCACCAGGCCGTCCAGAATGCCGAAAACTTCGGGCATGTAGTACACCTGATTCGGCGGGCCGTGCAGCTGCAGCAGATCCAGCGCTTCGGTCTCGAGATTCTTGAGGCTGCGTTCCACAAATCCGGTCAGATTTTTTTGGTCGAAACCGCTGGCCACGAGCGGGTTTAGTCTGCGGCCGGCCTTGGTGGCCACGTAGAAGGGTTCGCTGCGCTCCTTGCGGAGTTTTGCCAGCAGACGCTCGCTGTGCCCATCGCCGTATACATCCGCGGTGTCGAAGAAGTTGACGCCCAGGTCGAGGGCGCGGTGCAAGGCCGCCAGTGAATCCTTGTCATCCACCTTGCCCCATGACGAGCCGATCGCCCACGCGCCGAAGCTGATCGTGGATATCTTCCAGCCTGTACGTCCCAGTTCACGATATTGCATTTAGACTCCTCTAACCGTTAGTGCTTCTCGAAGAGAAGCAATCCCAATCCGGCATAACTGGCCAATGTAAGACGGAGATTGCTTCTAGAAGACTCGCAATGACATTCGGAAGGGTATGGTTGAAACAAAATCAAGAAAAAATCCCGGAGGTTGCCTCCGGGATTAGCTTATTTTCTGTCTTCATCCCCCAGCGAGGCGATCGTCCGCAGGAGACCGATGATCAGCACTCCGAGTTTGAAGCCCTCCCCGGTGGTTATGGCAGTCTCACTG
Source organism: uncultured Anaerolineaceae bacterium (assembly GCA_964447845.1). GTDB lineage: Bacteria > Chloroflexota > Anaerolineae > Anaerolineales > Villigracilaceae > DASXQN01. Next base: position 1,222 of record CAYUUJ010000162.1, on the reverse strand, counting down.
TCATTCCTCTCCGCCCGGCGGGTGAGCAGCATGGCGGCGATCAGGCCCGTCGCCGCGCCGATCAGCGCTCCGAAAAAAATGACCTTGCTTCTGTCCTGCATTGGTTATCTTCTCCCTATGAATCCCTTGATATTGGCAGCCAGATTATCGAAGAAAAAGACGGGCTTGATGACCGCTTTTGTGAGCCGCTTAATCACCGCCGAGACTCGAAAGACGTAATCCTGAGCAAGGCCGGTATAGGTGGGTGTGATATGTAACAGACGGCCGACCAGGTAAATGAACGCAATCAAGAGCATGAGGATTACCAACCCCGCCACCAGGACCGGGAAGATGATCCAGATCGTGGAGATCGCCGCCCAACGGCCCACCTCGCCTCCACCGCGAAACGTGGAGACACTGATCAAGACGATCAATCCGACCAGTAGTAAAGCCGCCAGCACGACAGGCATGATCACCTGCCAAACGACCTGCTTGCGGTATGCGAGGTAGGAGGAGTGTTCCGGATGAGGCAGTCTGGCTTTCATAAAATGTATTTTAGCATACTCAGGAACCGCAGGACCGGGTTTTAGTCCAGGTATTCTATTAAACAGAACAGCGCAACATTGAATAATGTTACGCTGTTCCATGGACTGACCAATTGTGTTGTAGGGGCGGGGGTTGTCCCCGCCCAGGGCGACCACAAGGGTCGCCCCTACATTACCGCCGGTTGCGGAGGAAGGTTGGAATATCCAGGTCGTCGCTGCCGTACGTCGTCGGAGAGGAGGCCGCGGGCTTGGACTCGCTGGCGGGCCGGGGCGCTGCTTCAACGTTCACCGATTCGCTCGGGCGAATGAACGGCGTCTCGCTCTGATTCTGTCGAAGGTTCGACGCTGCGGGAGCAGACCGTTCGTTCCGCGGGGAGATGCGCTCGAGGGCGCGGCGCGGTACGCCGCTGCGTTCGAAACCGGTCGCGATGACCGTCACGCGGATGTCGTCGCCCATGTCCGGGTCGATCACAGCGCCGAAGATCAGGTTGACGTCCGGGTGTGCCGTCTCGCGAATGATGGCCGCGGCCGTGTTGACTTCGAAGAGTGTCAGGCTCGGGCCGCCCGTCACGTTGAAGAGCACACCGCGTGCGCCGTCGATCGTGATGTCCAGCAGCTGGCTTGAGATGGCCTGCTCGGCGGCGGCTTTGGCGCGCTCGTCGCCCGAACCGCGTCCGACAGCCATCAAGGCCGCGCCG
>CAYUUJ010000161.1:0-5632 GCA_964447845.1 uncultured Anaerolineaceae bacterium | reverse complement strand
AATAGTTTGTTCCTGGCTGCCCTTCCACTTATGCTTGTGGCAATGGCGCAAGTCAATGCCATTCTGGTGGGTTATCTCGATATTTCCGTCGGCGCTGTGATGACGGTCTGCGTGATCATTGCTTCGTTCATTGTGACCGCTGGCGTTACGCCAACGACGGTCATGATTGGCGCGATTGCGATCCTGCTCGCCGGGGCCCTCGTTGGATTGTTCAACGCAGGTTTGATCCATGGGGTCAAGCTGCCGTCCATTATCGCAACGCTGGCCACCTTGAGTATCCTCGACGGCATCTCGCTTACATTGCGCCCGGTCTCCGCGGGCCTGATCGACTTCGATGTTCTGGATGTATTGAAAACCAGTGTTGGTTTTATGCCGATCGCATTCATCGTTTTTTTAGTGATCGCGATCCTTTGGGATATCTGGCTTTATCGCAGCCCAGGCGGATTGACCCTGCGCGCGGTCGGCTATGATCGAAGGGCTGCGCGGCGAATAGGCGCGGCAACAACCCGGATCCCCGTTCGCGCGCTTGTTCTTTCGGGGTTTATGGCCGCGGTTGCATCGTTCTTTCTTGCGGCCCAGATCGGCGTGGGAGATCCGCGGGCGGGTAACAGCTTTGCCCTGACAAGCATCACTGCCGCTGTATTGGGTGGAACAAGCCTGGCCGGTGGAAGAGGCACTTTTGTCGGGGCAATCGTATCTGCGCTTTTCCTCACATTGGTTGTGAACGTCCTTCCATTCCTCGGGTTGAGCAGTGAAATCGGTCCGATAAGTATCGGCATATTGATGCTGATCGGCTTGATCCTATACCAGGTGGGCGACTTGAAAGAACTGGTCAAGGGAAACTGGAAGAAGATCAAAAGGGTTGCACAGGGCGGAAGACCTCCCAAACAACACGTGTATCCGAAAGTTTATCCCGATGACGTTTTGGGATTTGCGCCCTCCGGAAAAAGGACCCTGCTGAAGAACGGCACCGTTCTTACCCTGGACCCGAAGCTGGGCAACTTTGCCCGGGCGGATGTCTTAATGGACGGGGTCAAAATTGCCGCCGTTGGACCCGATCTCGCAAGCGGCGACTCGCAAGTCATAGACGCTTCGAACATGATCGTCATGCCCGGCTTTGTTGATACACATAGACACATTTGGGAAGGTCTTTTGCGTAACATCGGCACGGACGTTCCATTGGAAGGCCGGGAGAGTTATTTGTCATTTGTTTTGGGCAAGCTCGCCCCCGCCTACCGCCCCGAAGATGCGTATGTTGGCAATCTCGTCAGTGCATTGGGAGCGATTGATGCAGGCATCACCACCCTGCTCGACTGGTCGCATATTCAGGGATCACCGGATCATACCGACGCGGTCGTTAAAGCTTTGCAGGATTCGGGTCTGCGCACGGTCTTCGCGTATGGCTTTCCCTGGTGGGGCAAGTGGAATGACAGGCAGCCCAGCTGGTTCGTGCGCGCCGCGAAAAAATATTTCTCGTCAAAGGATCAGCTGATCACCTTTGCGCTCGCAGCTCCCGGACCCGAATTTACCGACTTTGAAGTCGCGCGCGATCACTGGAAGTTGGCGCGCGAAGTGGACGCACGGATCACGGTCCATGTGGGCGTCGGCACATATGGCCGCGAACGTAAATTGCAGGAGATGGGGAAAGCTGGGTTGCTCGGAGATGACACGACCTACATCCATTGCACCACACTCAGTGATACGGAAATCCAGATGATCGTGGACACCGGCGGGACGGTGTCGCTGGCTGCTCCCGTCGAAATGATGATGGGGCATGGGATGCCGCCCATCCAGAAATTCCTGGATCGCGGCTTAAAACCCAGCCTGAGCATCGACGTCGAGACCAACGTGCCGGGTGACATGTTTACGCAGATGCGTTCCGTCATTTCCCTGCAGCATGCCCTGGCATTCGAAAGAATATTAGCCGGTGATAATCACGCACCGGACCGAATTACAACCCGTGACGTGCTCGCCTACGCCACGATCGAAGGTGCGCGCGCCAATGGCCTCGAAGATAAAGTGGGCAGCCTCACACCGGGCAAGGAAGCCGACATCATCATGCTGCGCACGGATCGCATCAACGTCCTGCCGATCAACGACCCGATCGGCGCGGTTGTGTGGGGCATGGATACCGGGAACATCGATACGGTCTTCGTCGCGGGTCGGCCCATGAAGCGGAATGGCGAACTGTTGCATGTAGATTGGAACACCGTGAAAAAAGCGGTCAGGGATTCACGCGATTACGTCATCAACAAATCGGGTTTTCGACTGCCTCAGATCTGAACAAAAGATTTCCGTGGCGCGTGGGTCTAAAGAACACCCGGTAGCCAGGAAATCAAGAACAGGTACAAACAAGCGAGAAAGCCCAATTGAGGTGATCCACATTTCAGCGCGTGGATGTGATCGTATTCGTCCAGCCCGGCTGTTCACAACTTTGCTTCTCGTGTTAAACTAGGCGGATAGACCCGGGTTAACTTGTTCGTCCGGAATATCCGCATGAGCATCCACTCAGCCTTGCAGGAGTCCATGTCGCAAAACCGCGTTTCGTTCTGGGCGGGAGTTCGGGCAGAACTCCCGCTTTTGCTTGCTGTGTTTCCCTTCGGCATGATCTATGGGGTTTTGGCGTTGGACGCCGGACTCTCCCCATTGGCTGCACAAGCCATGTCATCGATCGTGTTTGCCGGATCGTCGCAATTCATCACGGCCAAGCTGGTGCATGACCTGGTACCTGGCATTGTCATCGTTCTGACCATCGCGGTCGTGAATCTGCGGCATATGCTGTACAGCGCTTCACTCGCCCCTTATCTTGATACTGTTTCGACGCGTTGGAAAGCGCTGCTCGCGTATCTGCTTACGGATGAAGCCTATGCGGTGACGATCACACATTATGATAAGCAGGGAGTCACACCTGCCGCTCATTGGTATTTCTTTGGAGCGGGTCTCGCGCTCTGGTCGACATGGCAGGTGAGCACCGCGGTTGGCATCTTTCTCGGAACCACGCTCCCGTCCAGCTGGCCGCTGGATTTTGCCCTGCCCCTGACATTTATCGCATTGGTGATCCCCGCTCTGAAAGACCGGCCGGCCGTGGCGGCCGCGTTTTCGGCCGGGATCGTTGCATTGGCAGCTTTTAATCTACCCCATAAACTCGGTTTGATCGTCGCCGCGCTGGTTGGTATCGCGGTTGGGACAATTCTGGAGGGAAGAAAATGAACATCTGGCTGGTGATGCTGATCGGCGGTCTGCTTACTTTTGGGATGCGGTTGTCGTTCATTTATCTGTACGGCAGGTTTGAGGTCCCGGAAACGATGCGGCGGGCTTTGCGCTTTGTTCCCCCGGCCGTTCTCTCGGCGATCATATTTCCTGAACTTTTGATGCGGGATGTCCGGCTGGATCTGACAGTGGAAAATGAGCGCTTGCTGGCCGGAATCGCGGCCATGCTGACAGCCGGGTTCACAAAAAATATTTTATTGACCATTCTGGCCGGTATGGCGGCCCTATTATTATTGCAATTCACCAGATAAGGCTTGAAGAATTAAAAACACCCGCTGATAAAGTTGGCGTTTTTATATGTAAGTAAGGTAGATCTGATTTCCACCGGCTTCCCTGGAGCGTACCAGCGCCTGCAGAGCCTGATGGATGAGCCCTTCGATCTCGGTCGAGGCACTGATGCGCGAAGCGGAAGCAATGCCGGCGCCCAATTCCACCCGCACGCTCAGGCCGGTCTCAGTGGTGATATCCGTGAAGCGAATACCGCTCAGGATGCGCTCCACGACCTTCTCAGCATCCGCGCCGATCACGCCCGGCAGGGCGATCACGAACTCGTCCGCGTCCCAGCGGCCGATGCAATCGTAAGGGCGGCATTTTTCGCGGATCAGCTGGGCGATCAGGCGCAGTACGTTATGGCCCGTTTCCTGACCGTGAAGATCGTTCAAATTTTCAAAATCCCGTACGTCCACGGCGATCAAACTGAAGGGAGACTGTGTCCGGCGGGCGCGTTCCAGCTCTGCGCGGGATCTGGAAAGAAACGCTTTCTGATTGAACAGGTCGGTAAGATGGTCCATCAGCGCCAGGGTTTCGAGCTGGTCTTTCGCCTCGCTTAAGTTATCCCCCAGGCCAAGGATCCGTTCTCCGATCGCGATGCGGGACTTCAGCTCGGCGGCGGTCACAGGTTTGGAGAGATAGTCGTCCGCCCCGGCGTGATCCTGCTCCTGGTTTTTCGGAATGAGGAGTAAAACATAAACATGGGCGGGAAATTTCGCCGCCCGCAGGCGCGGGAGGAATTGTTTATCGTCCATATCCGTCGTGGCGCGATCGGCGATCACGAAACGAATTTCACCGCTTTCAAGCAGCTCGAACCCCGCCTGACTGTTTTCAGCGGAAAGGAGTTCATGCCCCGTGCGCTTCAGCACTTGCTGGATTATCCCCTGCTCCACCGGATCATTGTTCAAGACCATGATCTTCATGCCAGCTCCTTGATCAGATTAAATTATAACCTTTAGCGATCGAATCCGATCACTTTGGAGTGGAATTTTGATGTTTTAGGGCATGGCGTTGACAAATGGTAGGTCCCATAGTAATATTTTCCGTCCCGGCGAGGTAGCTCAGTGGTAGAGCAGGGGACTCATAAGCCCTTGGTCGAGAGTTCAAATCTCTCCCTCGCCACTGCGAACCCGCTTTAGAGCGGGTTTTTCGTTATCAATTTTTTGAAAGGATACAGGATGGCTGAAGGTGGATCGGTGCAAAACGACCAGGTGGTATCGATGGAATATACACTTCAGGTGGATGGGGAAGTGATCGATTCATCCGAGGGTGAGGGTCCCTTGGAGTTCCTGGCCGGTCATCATAATGTGATCTCGGGCTTGGAGCGTGAAATGATCGGAATGCGGATCGGCGAAAGCAAGGATGTCCTGATCGCTCCCGCGGACGGCTACGGGGAGTTTGATGAAGAAGCTTTTTCGGATGTCGACCGGGAAAAGTTCCCAGCCGATATGCCTGTCAACCCGGGTGTGGAAATACAGGTGAGCGACGAAGAAGGCCAACCGATGTACGCGCGCATTGAGAGTTTGGAAGGGGAGAAGGTCCGGTTGAACTTCAACCACCCGCTGGCCGGCAAGGAATTGCACTTCAATGTCAAAGTGGTAGGTTTGCGCAAAGCGACCGAGGAAGAATTGGAACATGGTCACGCGCACGGAAGCGGGCACCACCATTAATAGAAATCCCGCCGGAAGGCGGGACTGATCTTTAATCACTGGCGGCAGGAAGTGGCTGTCCTTCCGGTGGAGCGGGGGCAAATCGTTTCTGGTTCCCAAGGCGGAGATGCAAAACATAAAAGGCCAGCGCTGCTGCGGCACAAAGAATACCACCGATGTACCACAATAAGTTCGGGTCGAAATTATCCAGGATGTAACCCGCCGCGGCTGGGCCGATCGTGGACGGTAAAACCCAGGTCAATCCAAAAACCGCCATATAGCGGCCGCGCATCTCCTCGGGGGCGAAGTTGGCTGCCAGGGCCGAACTGACGGGCATGATGATCATCTCGCCGATGGTGATGATCACGATGGCGGACACGAAGAGCAGGAACGCGCTCACAAATCCGAACATGCTGAACCCGATCGTATAAAAGACCGCCCCG
>CAYUUJ010000160.1:0-5653 GCA_964447845.1 uncultured Anaerolineaceae bacterium | reverse complement strand
CCGCCGTGCTGCGCTGGAGAAATTGCCGTTCTCATCCGGCTACGGCGTGGAGATCGGTTTGTTGATCGATATTTTTGAGAAGTTTGGCTTGAGAGCGCTGTCTCAGGTGGACCTGCGCGAACGGATCCATCACAATCAGCCGCTTGAGTCTTTGAGCAAGATGTCGTTTGCCATCATTCAGACAGTTGCGCGCCGGCTGGAGCGCCGTTATAAAAGAAATATCCTGGAAGATGTAAACAAATCCATGAAGCTGATCCGCTACGAGCGCGGAAGTTTATCGTTGGATGTGCAGGAAATCGCCGAATTGGAACGACCTCCCATGGCGGACCTTCCGGAATATCGGAAGGAATTCCGAGTTAAGTCTGCGCGAAAGTATCGATCAAAAGTTTGAAATTTCCACCTACGGGGTAGAGGATTGGGCACGTGCAGCCGCGTTTCTTGTATTCATCCACCTTTAAACGCGCTTCCTCCGGTGTGCCTGAAGCTGTGATACGGTGGACCAATTCATCCGGGACAAAATGCTTGGCTTTGTTGATCTGTTCCTTGGTTGCGGGCCAACCGAGAATGGACTGGATGTTTGATATGACTTCCTGCGAAACGCCTGAGGCTTTGGCGATATGCGGCTGCTGGGCCAGATACTGGCATAGGAGCATTTTGGTTGTATCGATCGCCTTCTGGTGGTCCGGATCCACGGAGCAGACGATCAATTGCGGACGGTCGAAACCCTGCAAGCTCCGTCCGGATTTTTTCAACCCCTTTTCCAATAATTCCAGGGCGTTGTCATTGTATTCCGGGGGTACACAGTAATTTAACACCGCGCCGTCCGCGATCTCACCGGTCAGTTCCATCATTTGATCTCCGGTGGCGCCGATCATAATGGGGACATTCCTCGGCTCACGCCGTCCGTGCACAACGTCCAGTTCGATACCGTTGACGTGAATAAACTCACCATCGAAAGTGACACGTTCCATGTTGAGCAGTTTTTTCATCACCAGGATCGTTTCACGCATGGCGGTCAGAGGTTTTTTTCTATCAATGCCCACATTTTTAGCCAGCGGGTCCCACCAGGCGCCCAGTCCGCAAATGATCCGATTCGGGGCCAGATCATCCAGGGTCAGGAACGTAGATGCCAGCAGCCCGATGTTGCGGGTCCAGTTGTTGATCACGCCGGAGCCGATCTTGATCTTTTCGGTGACCGCCGCGTACGCAGCCATCGGGACGATCGCATCCCGCACAAGGCGTGACTCTGCCTGCCAGACGGCTTCGAAACCCTTTTCCTCCGCGTATCGTGCATAGTCGAGTCCCTCACGCAGATCATGGGAGTCTTGTAGATACAGGGCAACCCGCTCGGTCATTGCATTCTTCTCCTGTTGATCCTACCGGAGGTCCTCGACCTTTAATCCTTCCAGCTTTCTGACCAACTCAAGGTCTTCTGGCAGATCCAGATCCAAACCCAATGACGGGAGGTCCACAATTTCAAGGCGCGCCCCCGCATTCCGGGCGCGCTCACAATGTCGTTCGAATGAGTCCGCTCCGAAGTCATATTCGATCAACCCTGAGGGTGAGATCAACAATGCGTTGGTGCCCTTTTTATGGCGGTCGGGCGCGATCACTACTGCGGGTGGGGGAATGGAATGTTCGATCAATGTCAGCAGATCAGACCTGGTTACCAGCGGCAGGTCGGCGGGCAGAACCAGGACACTGCTGGTCGCGTACATTTTCGATACGATCGTGGCGCGTGTGAGGGCCGTGTTGAGGTGCGGTGCGCCATCCTCGAGCACAGTGCGCGCGCCGTGACTGCGCGCCAGGGTCAGCGCCTGGGGATCGGAGCTGACCACCAGCACCTGATCTATTTCCTTCAATTCATTGAGCGTTTTGAGGGTGTGTTCCAGCAGCACCTGGTTCAGGTGTACGCGTTCTTCTGCGGATAAAACATCCGCCAGGCGGGACTTGCCGGTCCGCAGAGGCTTTACAGGGACAATCGCCCAGAGTGTCATTTCAATGTTTCAATAAAGTGTAGCACATCTTTAGCGAGACGGGCGCGATCATCTATTGTCCTCATGGTTGTATCGGTTGTTCTAGTTTGAATTCCTGATATTCGGATCTGATCATCCAAATGCAGGTCGGTTGTATCGTAAATAAATCCATTCAGGAGACCTCGATAATGTTCTGCAACGGCCAATGCAGACGGTTCGATTCCCAACTCGCTGTACATTTTTGCGGCTGGACCCTTTATCGTTTTTCCGCCGATGATCGGCGATAACGCGATGACGGGCTTCGCCTCCAGCGCGGACCTGAGGCCCGGCACCGCTAAAATGGGATCGATGCTCACCCACGGGTTCGATGGGCAGATCATGATCGAGTCGGACGATTTGATCGCCTCCAGCACACTAGGCGCCGGCTTTGCTGCCTCGATACCTTCAAAGTGAAAGCCTTTGACGCGCGGTTCACAGCTTCTGCGAACGAAATATTCCTGAAATGGCAGCGGACCTTCATCAGTATTAACGATCGTCCGCACAGTTTGATCCGTCATCGGCAGAATTTTGTGTAGGACACCCCATGTGTTGCAAAAATCAATTGTGATTTGAGTGAGTGATCCCCCAGCTTTCACGCGACGAGTTCGTTCAAGGTGGGTGCCCAGGTCTAGATCACCCAGGCGGAACCAGTCCGGTCCGCCCAATTGCCTAACGCTTTCGAATACTTTCCATGTTTCACCCGCGCGTCCCCAGCCGGTCTCCGGGTTTGCCAAACCCGCCAGCGTATAACATACCGTGTCGAGGTCAGGGCAAATATAAAGGCCGTAGTGTTCGAAATCATCCGCGCTGTTGACGATGACCGTCAGGTCTTCGGTAGGCATGAGTTGAGCGAGTCCGTGCGCGAGTTTCGCACCGCCGACTCCGCCCGCCAGGGCAACGATTTTCATTTGAAAGAGGAAATTTCCTGGATGGGTTTTCGGGCGCGCGACGCGGGCAGAGCGCTGGGAAATCCCAGATAAAACATGCCTTGCGGCTCCCAGGTCTCAATTAGATTTAATGTAATTTGGACTGTTTTGGGTGTGAACAATGGGGAACAAACCCATGTACCGGCGAGCCCTTCGGCGTGCGCCGCCAGCAGTAATTGCAGCCCCGCTGCAGCCACAGACTGCATTGCCATCGTTCGCTCGGCCTGCTGACGTTTTGCATCCGGATAGGTATCAATCTCGGTAGTATCCATACATAAAACCACTACCACGGGCGCGGCTCGCAGGCGCGACTTCGATCGTGTGATCTGTCGTTCGATCTCAACGGGATCTATTCCATCCTGCGCCAGGTCTTGCTGGAATTCCTTGGCCATCTCCTCCCCGAGACGGGACTTGATCGCCGATTCTGTGACAACTACGAAACGCCAGGGCTGACGATTGTGTGCGGACGGCGCGTAGGTCGCAGAGGTGAGAATCCGCTCGATAACGGGATCAGGTACCGGGTCCGGCTTGAAGCGGCGGACTGACCGACGGGAACGGAGAAATTCATGCAGATTATTCGTTATGTGGGTCAAAGTTGGTTGGTTTGATTTTGAAGATGATCCGCTTCTGACCAGGTTTATGTTTAAACGGTTTGCCATCGTACCTCAATGACAATTCGTTGATATGCTCATCTCCGCCTTCCGTGGTGTATGAGATCACTTCGCCGCGGATACCGAGATAACGATATGAGTGGTCAGGGTCCTGGATCGTCATTGCAACTTTTGGCCGGGCTTTCATATTGCGGTCTTTCACACGGCCTTCGTTTGTATTGATAAGGATATTTTCTCCGTCGGTGTCAAACCAGACCGGCGTCACTTGTGGTGAGCCGTCCGGCATTAATGTTGCCAGATAAAGGAAAGCCTTGCTTTTGTCATTGAGCAGATCCTGAAAATCTTCGGGGAAGTTCATTGAGGCTCCGGGTTCGGTTGGCGGTGGGTGGTCGTCGGGGATTTATGGTGGCCTAGCGGAAAAGGTCTTCATCGGAAGGGCGGATTAATTCGCTGAGTGAGCCATCTCTTAGCTCATACGGAAAGCCGCGCACATGGACTGCGGGCGTTCCCTCTGCGGCCTGGCCCATGACAAGCGAGGCGGCTGCGGCCAATTCATCTGCAACACCGACCTGCGTGATGCGCAGAGTATAACCGAATAGGTCAGGCTCACCTCGCAAGTCGACGAGTCCCGGCAGGCCGGATATCCCGATGGTTATTCCGACCGTTCCATTCCGCCAGGCGCGCCCGTGAGAATCGATGATCAATATACCCAACTGAATGCCTGTCAAAGACTTAATTTTTTCGCGCAGGTCGTGCGCGGAGCGATCTGGATTCTCCGGAAGCAACAAAACGGATTCTTCTTTGTTATCGCCGTTCCCGGAGACGTTGGAATGATCGATGCCGGCGTTTGCGCAGATGAAACCGAGTTTATGTTCGACGATCACCGTTCCAGGCCGGGAGCGAAGAATGCTGCGACTCTCCTGCAGGATCAACTCGACGATGCGCGGGTCTTTATCGATCTGGACCGCAAGTTTTTCCGCTCGCTCACCTGGCGTAACGGTCGTCAGATCGACTATGCGTCCTTCGGCTTTGCTGACGATCTTTTGCGCCAGGACCAAAATATCGCCGTTTTGCAACGTGATGGCAGATTCATGCAGTGCCTTGACAAGAATATCCGCCAAGGGATCGTCTCGGCGGATAAGGGGTATGTTGGAAAGCGGAGTGAGAGTGAGCGCCATCTACGTCCTGTTCACACCGGTAATCTTGATCCCAGCGTGCGTGGAGCCATATTTTTTATTGATGGCGATCAATGCGCTGGTGAGGCCTTCCGCGACCGCCGAATTTTCAAGCGGACCCGCATCCCAGCCCACCAGGCCGGCCGCCTCGACTAATTTTAGCGTTTGCTCACGCGCCTCTTTGCTGGTGCCTGTTACAAGCACATCGCAATCTACCGGTGAGTCACCCAGTAGATATTCGTGTGCTACATTTTGAAACGCAGAACATACTTCAACGCCCTCACCTAGAATCTGACGCGCTTCCAGACCGGCTGATCCGGCAGAGGGCATTTGCATAACAGAGACCTTGGGCGGTTTCAGTGGAACGGTCGTATCGATCAGGATCTTTCCTTGCAACGCATCCTTCAAAGCTGATAATGTTTCGCCATGAGCCGCGTAGGGAACGGTTAACACCGCGATATCGGATTTTTCCGCCGCCTCCAGATTTGTCAGTCCCTCCATGGCGGCTTCGCCTTCCAACAAATTCAAGATCTCTGTGACCGCACTCTGGGCCTTCTCTGCATCCCGCGAACCGATATGGATATGATAGCCCGCCTTCGCCAGGCGATAGGCGAGGCCTTTGCCTTCTCTGCCCGTCCCGCCCAGGATGGCGATCGATAGTAATAAGGATGAATCACTCATTTGAATTGTTCCTGATATCGTTTCCAGATTTTTGGTGTGATCTCACGCGCTTTGGCAGCGATCTCCGCTTCATCGAGGGTCTGCAGCTGGCGATCTTTCATCAAGATCTTTCCGCCCACGATGGTGGTCGTTACCATGCCCGGCTCGAAACCGAACAGAATATGCCAGGCTAGATTGACCGGTGTGAGCGATGTGAACGGATGATAATCCACAAAGATAATATCTGCATAGGCATCGGGGGCCAG
>CAYUUJ010000159.1:0-5676 GCA_964447845.1 uncultured Anaerolineaceae bacterium | reverse complement strand
GTGGCGCAGGAATCCATCCAACGCCGCGCAGTACTCTATGATAAGGACGGCGACGCGCACTACGACACGATCAGCGCTTTCATAAAATCCGTGCGTGGCTCGGACCCCGACGCGGCGCTTTACTGGCTGGCTAAGATGCTCTACGCGGGAGAAGATCCCCGTTTCATCATTCGCCGCCTGATCATTCTTGCAGGGGAGGATATCGGTCTCGGGGACCCTATGGGACTCGTAGTCGCCGCTTCAGCGGCTCAAGCTTTTGATTACATCGGTTTACCGGAAGGCGTATACCCCATCGTTGAAGCCACTCTTTATCTTGCCACCGCCCCCAAATCCAACAGCGCAGGTGCGTATTTCAAAGCCATGCAGCGCCTTGAGCAGGAAGGTCAGGTTTCAGTCCCGCGGCATTTGATGGACAGCAACCGCGACGCGGAGTCTTTGGGGCACGGTAAGGATTATGTCTATCCGCATGACCTGGAAGGGCATTTCGCGCCCCAGCAATATCTGCCGAAACGATTATTGGGCACGTATTTCTACATACCTTCGCTGGAGGGTTATGAAGCGCAGGTGACAGCCCGACTGGAGCTGTGGCGCGCGGCCCAACGAAAAGCCCTCGGCATCACAAAGACAGAACATATACCAGATCTAAGCGAAGAGACGATCCAGGGAATGAAGAGAAAGATCAAATAATGACATTATTACTGCTTATTCGACACGGGGAAAACGATTATTCAAAAAAAATGCGCCTTGCCGGCCGTATGTCCGGGGTTCATCTGAATGAACGCGGCAGGAAACAAGCTGAGGAACTGGGTCAGGCACTGTCGCAGGTGCCGATCAATGCAATTTATTCAAGTCCACTGGAACGGGCGATGGAAACTGCCGCCCCGATCGCTCAAGCGTGTAGCCTGAAAGTCCTACGCGAGCCGGGCTTGCTGGAATCCGATGTAGGTCAATGGCAGGGACAGTCCGTCCGCAGGCTGGCGATGACCAGCTACTGGCGGATCGTACAGCAAGCCCCGTCACGCGCCGGCCATCCGGGCGGCGAGACTTTTTTGCAGACACAGACCCGCATCGTCTCCGCCCTGGATGCCCTGTGTAAAAAACATAAACCGCGCGAGCTCATCGCCTGCGTTTTTCACGCCGATCCGATCAAGCTGGCCATCGCGCATTATCTCGGCTTGCCGCTGGATCATTTTCAGCGGCTGGCTTGCGACACAGCGTCCGTCTCGGTGCTGCAGGTCGGAGACTCAGGCGCATATTTGATCAAGCTAAATCAGCGCCCACCGTTTGAATTTTTTTCTGGACCAAAGAAGAAAAAATAATGGCGAAACTCAAGTTGGATCTGCACGACATCTTCAACCGCGGCACCCAGATCGACGCCGAGCTCAACCGCATCGTGCAGGAGGCGCTGGACAAGAAAATTTCCCTGGTCGAGATCATCCCGGGCAAAGGCAGCGGCCAGCTCAAGAAAAAAGTCCTGCGCTTTCTGAATCAAAGTCAAATCAAAAAGTTATATCACCGCGTTGAAAAAGACGATAAGAATTTCGGACGCATATTCATTCATTTCAAGCATTGAGAATAAAAAAGGCGGTCCATGGACCGCCTTTCCCTTTACTTCCACAACTTCCCCAACTCGTTCAACGCTTTGTAATACGGTTCAATACTCGGAATGTAATGCCGCTCGTCCTTGGCATGTGGTCCCAGGCCAGATTGCCCCCAGACCACCGCCTGTCCGCCCGGTGCGAAGCGGGCGCTTGTGCCTGCAAGTTTCTTCCCCAGCCGCGGCTGGGTGCCTGAAGCCTGTCGGACAGCCTGGATCAGCGCAAGTAAGGCTGGATTTTCCGGATCGCATGCCACACCATTTTCCATGACTGAGAAACGCGCTTCCAAGCCCTGTGTCGCGCAATACGATTCGACTTCCTTCCGAAGCGAGCTGATATCATCCTGCGGGATGGGCCGAATTTCCACGCCCAGGATGCCTTCGCTTGCAGTGACATTATATAAACCCGGAGTGCCGACATTGATGAACGGAAATCTAACCTGTGATTGCCAACCGTCCTCGGATTTCAAAGTGAGATGTCTGGCAAATATCTCGGCCAACGCGGCGCGTGAGCCCACAAGTTTTTCACTTAAATCCCCGGCTCCCGCCACACCAGAATGACCTTTCGCACCATGTGCGATCACGTCAAAGCGCATGACCCCGCGGTTCTCGATGCAGATCTCGCCGAAGGGCTCGTCCCCTTTTTCGCCGGTCCGCTCGCCTGCAATAAATAAGGATGGAACGTAGGGGCGACCTTCATGGTCACCCAGGGCTTTAAGTACGTGCGGGGTGCCCCAGGCTTCAGATTCTCCATTCTCTTCATTGCCAACCAGCAGAAGGGAAATATTCGGGAACGGCGCGCCGGACTTCTGATTATCCTTCATCCATACCATATACGTAGCGACGACCGTCTTCATGTCGGCGGCACCGCGACCCCACAGATAATCTCCCTCGATGCGTGTGGTGAATTGCGCGTCGTCCGGCTCAGGTTCGACGACATCAAAGTGGCCTGTCAGCAGAATATCCTGAGTGCGCTGTGCCCCTCTCCCATCTGGAGAGGGGGGCGAGTGAGGAGGAGAGAAACGCGCGAAAATAGCAGGATACTTTCCATCAAAGAATTGAACTTCCAGGCCGGCATTCCTGAGATAGTCATCGATCAAGGATCCTGCGCGATGCACCTCGTCCAGTCGTTCGTTTGGAGATGCGGTCACGCTTGGGATGCGGATCAACTGTCCGGCCAGATCCAGGATCTCACTGGTCTTATCGGGATAGGAGATTTCCAACACTGCCTGCGCCCGCGGGCGAAACTGGATCGGCGCCTGGGTGACCTGACGGGCCGCGTCCCGGCCGCGCTGGAGAAACTCGGTCAGCTTGGCGGCTTCCTCACCCAACGAACCATATTCGGAAGCGATCCGCTCCACATCGTCTTTAACCTGTGCTTCGCGTTCCATATGTAATTCTTTTAGGACCTCCAGGGACACCTCGCCGCGTTTGCCTAATTCATCCTGCAGTCGGGCGCGCATTTTTTCGGCGGTGTTCGGTCCTCCAGCGGACATTTCGACCAACGGCTGCAAATCCTCCCACAGGTTCAACGCTTCCGCCAGCGGGCGCACTTCATCCAGCGTCCACTGAAGGAACTCGCGCATACCGACCGGTTTGGAGGTCAGCGGGTTTTCGATCTGCGCGCGCAGGCCGTCCCTGGCAGCCAGGTTTTCGTTGGCACGCGCCCGCTGGATGTCATCGCGATCGTAACGAAAGCCGCGCGCAAATCCGGGGTCCGAGTAGATGCGCAAGAGCAGAAGATGTTTGAGCGTCAGGTTGGCGATATCCACGTCCAGCGTATGCCCGCCGTCGTCCACGCGGATCTCCACGCGTCCCATCGGTAAATTGATGCGCGCCATCAGATTCTGTTTTTCGATCTGTTGAGCCATCTGATCGGCGGGCGTCGCCTGACCCACGGCGTACAAGCCGCGGGTGTAGAGAGCGGTGAGCTCGTCGCTGGTGGTTGAGATCAAGCGCTCCACAGGTTCGGCAAAACTGCGGGCACGCACCGGTGTCCAGTTGTTGTTGCCGAAACGCACGCCGCGGCGGACCAGGTCGTACGAGATCTGCAGGTAATCCTTGTACGAACAATAAAGATCGGGAAGGTCGATCTCGGGCGGATTCGGAAACGTGAGGTTGCGGATCGAATCGTTTTCAGTGAGGATGACTAACGCATGTCCGTTCCCCACCTGGGCCTGCAGGGGCGTGGACGCGGCCGTGGCGATGAAAAGACTCGTAAAGGCACGCAAGCGTCGTGCGGCTGTGATATAAAATTCGGATTTGAATTCGTCCAGATGCTGATCGCCGCGCTCGCTGGCGGTGAGGTGCATGAAATCCCAGGTAAAGAGCGGATCCGGCAGTGATAAGTTCGTGTGGATACCCGCGGTGGCCAGGTTGTCCTTATACAAATCCACACATTTTTCCAGATAACGACGCTTGGCCAGACCCCAATTGCCGGGTATTGAATCGTGGCCGACGTCCGTCAGGAACAACAGGTTGCCATGCCAGTAATACAGCCGTTCACCGAAGTTAACCCCTGCACGATGCAGCGCATTGATAAGAGAGGCTTCCATCAGACGGGCCTCGTAGATCGCGCCGCGCGGGCTGTAATACGGCCGCGTAGCCCACTCGATCATCCAATGAAAAACTTCAAGCTGGCTGAACTGTGCCTGCCAGGCCGGGATGCAGTCGGCGCGCAGGTAATCCACGAATGAATGCTGGCTGGGACCCGCGCCCACGGTTAGAAGAGGCCGCAACTCCTCATCCAGCAGGTTCCATTCCTGCTCGAAGCCGTTCAGGCCGCCAGAGGGTTTGTCTTTGGCAGCCTGCTCGAGTGCCAGGCGGTATTTATCAGCGAATTGTTGAGGGTCGAAAGACATATTATTCACCAAAGATGAACCGAGGTAAACAAAAGCAAAAATCGGTACACGGATTCTCCCGGATGACTATTAATTATCATCCTTGTTTGTCAGTAGATTCCGCCGCAGGGTCCGTGTACAGAGTTTACGCCTTCAAGGAGTTCAATCCTTCCAACAGCCGGGCGAATGCGCCTTCTGTTTGATCAACTGGCGTTGCATAGGTCAGCCTGACCCATTCGTTTCCAAAAGGAGAGAAGAATGCACCGGGCACAATGGCAACGCCGTAATTTTCGGCTAGGTATTGGCCCAAGGGTTCGCTATTTTCCCAGCCTTTGGCTTTCAGGAATTCGCCTACATGGACAAAGGCATAATATCCCTTACCGAGAATATGCTGAAACTCGTTGCGCAATAACAGCGCCTTCAAGGTTTTGCGGCTGGCATTGGTCGGCTCGATGATGGTTCGGGAGGCTTCAGCAAACCCCATCTCATAAGCCGCCATCGCGACTGCTAATGAAAAGAATGAAGGGATAACCCCATGCGAAGCACGCGCCACGATGAACTTGACGACCGCCTCATCCGCGATCAGATGGCAGTTGCGCACGTTCGACGCGCCCAGGGATTTCGTGATCCCATCCAGGAATATCAGGCGCTTACACTCATCTGCGGTAAAAAACTTCAAGAAGGAATTCAAGTCCATGGGTTGTTCGTCTGTGACGTAGTGATACATCCAATCGAACAGCACAAAGGCTACACCCGCTGCCAAAGCGGCTTTCGCCAGCGAAACTTGTTTTTCTACACTGATCGTCAACCCGGTTGGATTATCGGGGTTGGTGATGACCAGCCCGGCGATCTTGCGATCCTTGGTGGCCGCGAACTTTACGCTCTCCCGGATCGCGTCCTCCGAATAGGCCCAGCCCTCAGCCGGGTCACCGGGCGCCCACAATACATTGGCGCCGACGCCATAGGGACCCCAGTTGTACGAGATCCACGGCACGCGCGAGACCATGATGAGATCGCCCTGTCTTCCATGACCAAGCGCCAGCATGGCACCATACGCCTTGACCAACGCATCCCGTCCACCGGCCGTGGCAAGCACATTCGCCGGACCATACCCCAAGGTTGGATCGAGTTTCCAATATTGCTCGACTACAGCCTTGCGATACGCTTCCGTACCGAATGGCATGTCGTAGGCAGTCCCGTGCTCGATCTGCAATTGCGCGGCGCGCTCCATGTCGCCGC
>CAYUUJ010000158.1:0-5679 GCA_964447845.1 uncultured Anaerolineaceae bacterium | reverse complement strand
GGGTGTAGTTCAGTGGTAGAACGCTTGCTTCCCAAGCAAGATATCGTGGGTTCGAGTCCCATCACCCGCTCCTTCGCCGAGGCCAAGCCTCGGCTTTTTTGTTAGGGGATTTGCAAGGTTGCTGTTATGGAGTGAATCTGCCCCCAATGTAGAATCAGTCAGGAGAATAAATATGGCTGAGAGAGGCACGATTCTCTACATTGAGGATAATCGCGATAACCGGAGTCTGGTCCGGCGCGTGCTCGAATCCGAGGGCTATGATGTTATCGAAGCGGCCAACGCGGAGGACGCGCTGACCAGCATGAAAATCGGGTCTCCGGATCTGATCCTGATGGACATCAACATGCCCGGCATCGACGGCTATACGCTTACGGCTCGGATCAAATCTGTTCCCGATTACGCCGAGATTCCGATCATCGCCATGACCGCCAATGTCATGCGCGGGGATCGCGAGCGCTCATTGGAAGCCGGGTGCGACGGTTATATTCAAAAACCGATCGATATCGACCTGCTGTCCCAGCAAATCGAACGTTTTATAGGGTTGCGCTATGGCTGACATGTACCCCACCATTTCGGATACTCAGCCTCTTCGCAAGCCGAGCATACCGAAGGATACGACAGTGCTCGTTGTGGAAGACAATGTATCGAACTTTGTCTTGATCGCCCGCATGCTTGGATATCTTGGCATTCATTGCGAGTGGAAAACATCCGGGTATGAGGTGGTGGAATATGCAGACACCCTGCCGCGCCTGGATTTGATCCTGATGGATATTCGCCTTCCTTATGAGGATGGGTTCGGCGCATTGAAAAAGATCCGCCAATCGGAGAGATTACGATCGACTCCGATCATCGCGGTGACCGCCGAAGGCACCCAGGAACAACTGAAAAAAGCACGGGAAGCCGGCTTTGACGGATTTATGAGCAAACCGCTTGACCCGGATCGTTTTCCTGATCAAATCCGCCGAATCCTGAGCGGCGGCGATCCAGTTTGGGAAATCACATAAACATGGCCCGGCTGTTCCAGTCCAAGGAAAGACCGCAGTCGAATGATGATCAATTCAGTGGCAGTCTGACGCGTTCACTCGTTCAGACGCTTTTGCTTTTAACGGTCATCCCGCTCACCTTGATGGCGGTCGCTGCTTACCTCAGGGCCAGTACCCTTTTGCAGGATCAGGCTGTATCTCAAATGCAAACCCTGATCACGCAGCAAATCAGCCAGGTGGAACTCGGTCTTAAAATTAAAAGCATCCGGCTGGACCGTCTTGTGCGGCAAGCCGATCTGGCTTCAGATGTTCAACTAGCGCTTCAAACCAATCGACAGAGCGCTGATTTTTCATCCATTCGCGAAACGGTAATTCAAGAATTTAACACCCTGAATGTTGAGGAAACCAGTGCCACGTTCAGCCAATTCATGATCCTGCAGCCGAATGGAACCATCCAGTTAGCCAGCAAAGCGGAATGGGAAGGCATGTCGCTCGGCGATAGTCTTGGCGTTGACGCCCTGGCGGATAGCGAACCAAGATCAGTGACGATCTTCGATTTGAAACCCCTCTACCCCGACCAACTCGTGCTCCTGACGATACAACCTTTTCTTTCTTCATCTGGAGCAGTGCGCGGATTCATCGTGGGTGTGACCGAACCTCAAAGCCTGGGCAGCATACTTCAGCCCTTGGTTAGCCTGTTCCCCTCCGCGCAAGCGTATTTTGTGACAGCCAAAGGCCAGCTCATAGGCGTTGACCCGTATACACAGGAGCTGGTCCTACTCGTGCCATCAGAGTCGCAAAAAACGAAGCTGACAGAAGAGTTTGACAAAATGATGGGGGAGGAAGAAATTCAACCAGCCTCCCTGGAATTTAAAGACCAGGAAGGCACCGACAAACTCGCCCAGGCAGTGTGGCTTTCGAATATGAAGGCGGGAATCGTATTGGAGGTAAATAAATCCGCTGTTTTGGGTCAGATAAACAGCCTGGTGCCCTTCACCATTTTCATATTGGCTGCTGCCCTGCTCGGGATGGCATTCGTGATCTTTGCGGGCAGCCGACGATTGATAAACCCCGTGATCGCTTTGACCAAGATCACAAGGCGCTTCGCAAATGGCGAGATGAGTGAACGGGCATCGATCACCAGCAATGATGAGATCGGTTTGCTGGCCCATTCATTTAATCAAATGGCGGATGAGCTCGGCGGTTTATATCGCTCTCTGGAAGGCAAGGTAGAGGAGCGAACCCAGCAAATACGCACTGCGGCCGAAATTGCACAAGGCATCACCGCTTCGACGGATCTCAACGAATTATTTAATAAGACGACCCGATTGATCGTTGAACGCTTTAATTATTATCAAGCATCGATCTTTTTGCTGGATCGCTCCGGAAAGATCGCCACCGTACGCTCCTCTCACGGACCGGCTGCCAAGGAATTCCTGGAAACAAACCATAGCCTCGAGGTGGGGTCTGAGTCGATTATAGGGTGGGTCTCCGCTAAAAACGAAGCCCGCGTCGCCTCAGATGTTATTCAAGACCCGATGCATTTCAAAAACGACCTCCTTCCTGAGACCCGGGCGGAGGCCGCCATCCCGATCGCTTCCGGAGACCTGGTCTTCGGAGTATTGGATGTCCAGAGCACTGAACCGAATGCGTTCGATCCGGAGACATTGACTGTCCTGCGGACGATTGCCAATCAGATCGCGGCTGCCATCAACAACACCACATTGGTTCAATCCACCCAGGTCAACTTCCAGGAGCTGGAGAGACTCTATCGTTATAGCCGCTCGATCGCTCAAGGGAAATCGAATGCTGAAATATTCCGGGCGATCGACAATGCACTTAAAGAGTCTCCATTTATTAATGTGATCTTTGCGGTCAAAGGGGAGCATCTTGAGATAACGACTCTGAATGACCCGCAACGCCGGTTCCTGGGAGAATCAACTTCGCGAATATTAAATATCCCGCGGTCTGAGATTTTAAAGACGCTGGCGGGTCAGACGATCTTTGCAGTCGATAACGCAGTCCTGCCACCGGAACTTGGACGCATACCTTCAGAATTAGGCTGCCAGGTGGTTGCCTTCATTCCAATTGTCGCCGGCGAGGAAA
The DNA here is from genome assembly GCA_964447845.1 of uncultured Anaerolineaceae bacterium. Classification (GTDB taxonomy): domain Bacteria; phylum Chloroflexota; class Anaerolineae; order Anaerolineales; family Villigracilaceae; genus DASXQN01. The sequence continues at coordinate 2,590 of CAYUUJ010000158.1, read as the reverse complement.
TTGCCGCGCTGCTTATGCTGGGATCTCGCAACCAACCGATCACCCATGCTGCCATTCAGCCATACATGAGCATGGCAGATCTGGCCGCGATCACTCTGGATAAGATCGCTGCCACCGAAGCAACGGATGACCGGCTGAGACAGCTCAACGCCCTGACTTCGATTAGCCAGATCGTTTCGACCGTCAGCCAGGCTAATACCTTGTATACAACCCTGCACACACAAGTCCAGGATATTATCGGCGATTACAATTTCACCGTCGCAATATATGATGATGTTTCAGACACGATCCATATTCCGTACAACTATGAAGATGGTGTCTCCTCAGCCATAGACCCATTCCCTCTCGGTGAAGGTTTAACCTCCATCTTGATCCATTCTCAACAGCCGCTGCTCCTGATCGAAGATACCGAACGACGGGCATTGGCCATGGGAGCTAAAATTGTCGGCAGGTCGGCAAAATCCTGGATGGGCGCGCCAATGATCCTGAACGGCCGATCGATCGGGGTTTTGATCCTGCAGGACCCGGATAATGAACACGCGTTCAACGAAAGCGATCTTCGGTTTTTACTGGCCCTGGCGAGTCAGGTATCCGGTGTGATCAATACCATCCGCTTGCTTGAGGAAAGCCGGCAGCGAGCCGTTCAGTTGCAAACCGCCGCAGAAATCGCTCGTGACATCAGCAGTTCATTGAGCCTGGATGAATTGCTACCCAAAGCTGTTAATTTCGTTCGGGACAGATTTAATTTTTATTATGCTGCCATGTATATGCTGGATTGGTCGGGTGAATTCGCTGTAATCCGTGAGGCAACCGGAGAGGCCGGCGGGCAATTGAAACGCAGCTCTTATAAATTGGGGGTCGGCTCAAAATCAATCGTAGGCTATGTCGCCAGCCGAGGCGAGTCTCTGATCGTCAACGACGTCTCAAAGGATCTGACATATCTTGCCAACCCTCTGCTGGTTGATACGAAAGCCGAAGCAGCCATCCCTTTAAAGGTTGGCGACCGGACACTCGGTGTACTCGATGTTCAAAGCACTAACCTGCATTCTTTTACCGAGGATAATCTTCGCGTATTACAAGTGCTTGCGGACCAATTGGCGGTTGCGGTGGTTAACACCGAACTGTTTTCCGAGACTCAGGAACATCTTTCACAGCACAGACTTTTACACCACATCACTACCTCTGCAGCCTCCGGATCCACGCTTGAAGAAGCCCTGGATAGCGCAGTTAGCGGCCTGCAAGTCACGTTGGGCGGGGACCGTGTATCCATATTATTGATGGATCGAGAGAAGAAAAACCTCGAGGTGAAGGCTGCAATCGGATATTCTGAAGATGTTAATAATTTCAAGTTTTCCATCTCGAACGGTGTAACCGGATGGGTCGCCACCCACCGCCGCCCGCTGCGCGTGGATGATGTAACCGAGGATCCCCGCTACATCCAGATGAGCCCGAATACAAGATCAGAACTGGCTGTCCCGTTAATATATCGTAACGAGGTCCTGGGCGTTCTGAATGCGGAAAGCGAACAAACCGGCGCATATACTGAGAATGATCAGGAAATGCTTGGCACTCTGGGAGGCAGCCTGGCTGCCATCATCGCCAATGCACGATTGCTGGAGCAGGTCCGCGGCCAGGCAGAGCGCGAACGTGTCCTGTTTGAGGTCACCGGCAAGATCCGGCGGTCCACCGATGTTCAAACAATTCTCGCCACGACTGCCAGCGAATTGACGAGGGTCCTGAGTGCCAGGCGGGCGGAAATAACAATTAATGTGGACGACTCTAATCCGGAGGATGGAGGCCAGCCATGAGCCAGCAATCTTCACAGGTCAACCCATCCCTGCGTCCCGGTAACATCTCGATCGCGCGCGTTCTTGCCTCCGTGCAATTGTTGACCATCCCAGGCGTAATTTTAGGAGCATATTTAATCCAACTGAATGCCGACTTTAAACCGGACCAACTCGGACAACTCAGGTTTATTTCGGTAATCTCAATTCTGATCGCGAGCTTGATCCAGGTTGGGATTTCATGGTCGATGATCGGGTCGGCGCGGCGACGGCTGGAAGCATTGACGAGAGGCGATAGCCGGGTTCAAGCCCAGGACGAGTTGAATGCCTGGAAAGAGATCAGTGCATTTTCCTGGCGCTATAGCGCCGCTGCCATCCTGGTCGGCTTGATCGCAGGTGTGTTGCCTGTCGCGGTTGTCACCTATTCATCCAACCTGATCAACCGGGACCAGTATTTGTATGTCATGTCCGGCGGAATGGTTGGCGTCCTGTTCATTGCAATTTCGTCCTATATGCTGCTTGAACGAAATTTACGAAATGCGCGTTTGATCCTTCTCCCTGGAAATCCTGAGGTTCAGATTTCCGGTCGAACGGGTCTGTCGGTCGCCGCTAAAATTCAGGCAATTATCATGGTTGCATTGTTTATTGGGATCCTGGTTCTGGGCCCGGTTGGCAATCATCAGATTGCTCGAAGCATGGAAGAAACCAGCGACAATGTATTACTTACCTACCAGTTTCAGGCACTTACGTTGTCAATCGTGGTGCTCGTCCTTGGACTTGGATTGGCCTACCTTGCCACACGTCCG
>CAYUUJ010000157.1:0-5699 GCA_964447845.1 uncultured Anaerolineaceae bacterium | reverse complement strand
GATCGCCAGCCCGGACCTGCGCTCGGGAAAGCTCTATTACCCGCAGGAGGCTTTGTATTTCATGCCGGGATTAAGAAATCTTGCTCTTACGATCCTGCCGCGCGATTCGCATGCTCACATGAACCTGGACTCAGCCGAACGCGGCCCCAATTATCCCTACGCATTCGCCGCGGCACTCAAACGCACGCAATTGGAATTTGAAGAAGTGGTAGCGAGTCTGTCAGTTGATCAGATTTCACTCTTTACTGAAAGACTGAACCGCGAAGGCGCGAAGAACGCGAAGATTCTATCCTATGTTTCTTCGCGATCAGCTTACGTTTTACGTTTTGTTTTTTTGCTTCTTACGTTTTATTCCCATGCCGCGTAAAAACACCTCTACTTCCTCATTCGGCTCACCCGGCCGCGCCGGTCACGACTCGTCCGCCTTTTATTCTGCGCGCCTGTACGACGACCAGCCGCCGACCGAGTCGCTGCCGTATATCGAGAACCCAATCCCGGTGGATAAACTCAACCGGGTCATTCAAGCCTCCTCCGAGCGCATGAGCGATCTTCCCGATGCGAGCGTGCATTTAATGGTCACCTCACCGCCGTACAATGTCGGTAAAGACTATGATGTCGATCTGACCCTGGAGGAGTATCTATCCTTCCTGCGGCGAGTGTGGGCTGAGACCTGGCGTGTGCTTGTCCCCGGCGGACGAGCCTGTATCAATGTAGCAAATCTGGGGCGCAAACCATACATCCCTTTGCATTCTTACATAATTGCTGATTTGCTCGATTTGGGCTTTTTAATGCGTGGCGAGCTCATCTGGGATAAAGCGGCCAGCGCTTCCAGTTCGACGGCCTGGGGTTCATGGCAATCGGCTTCCAATCCCACATTGCGCGACGTGCATGAATATATCCTGGTGTTCTCAAAGGGCAATTTCCGCCGGGCGAAGATGGATGGGCGCACCGATACCATCACGCGCGACGAATTCCTGGAATTCACAAAATCCGTCTGGACCTTCACGGCCGAGTCAGCCAAAAAGATCGGGCATCCGGCGCCGTTCCCTGTGGAGTTGCCATACCGCCTGATCCAGTTGTATACCTACACAGATGAAGTGGTACTCGATCCATTCATGGGATCGGGTCAGACAGCCCTGGCAGCGCTCAAGGCAAACCGTCATTATGTGGGGTATGAGGTGAATGCAGACTATCTGGCCCTGACAGAAAAACGGATCCGCGAACGCTAGATCTAGAAAAAGAGCCAGAAAACCTCACCACCAAGTCACCAAGACACGAAGTCACGAGGTGCTTCTTCTTGTAGTGCCCTTGAGACTTTGTGTTTTGGTGGTAATAACCAAGCCTTTCAGGTATTTTCTAACCATCAAATAGGAGAAGATGATGTCTAATTCAGTCCGCTCGATCACCGTTTTTGGAATATACCTCGTCCTTTCGGGTCTCTCCTTCATCCTGATCCCGAATATCATCCTGCCGTTGTTCGGTTTACCGACCACCAGTGAAGTATGGGTGCGGGTTGTGGGGTTGCTGGCGCTGATCCTCGGCATTTACTTTCTGAACAGCACTCGCACGAGTGACCGTCGATTCTTTCACGACACCGTGCTTGGACGCGTGATCTTCTGCACCGGCATGATCTTGTTTGTCATTGCAGGTTGGGGCAGTCCCATGCTGATCCTGTTCGGTTTGATCGATCTGGCAGGCGCAGCCTGGACCTGGTCGGCGTTAAGGGCTGAAGCGTCCGTCTATGGTTAACGCCGGTGTCCGATTTTCAACCCGCCTCCCCGCTTGAATGTTCGTGTGATCCATGTTCCTGAAAACAAATCGTACTTCCTTTGAGGTGCGTTCATCGCCCATTCAGGGGTTGGGCGGTTTTGCCACTCGGGATATCCGAAAAGGGGCCCGCATTATCCAATATCTCGGTGAGCGCATCACGCCGGATGAGGCCGATACCCGGTATGACGACGAATCGGCCGGGCATCCCCATGTGCTGCTATTTACCGTGGACAAGCACACGGTCATTGACGCCGGCGTGCGGGGAAACGACGCCCACTTTATCAATCACTCCTGCGAACCCAACTGCGTGGCGATCATCGACAAAAATAGGGTCTACATCGAGGCCCAACGTGATATTGCGACGGGCGAAGAGTTGACCTATGATTACAACCTGCAGCTCGAGGATCAGCCGGACGAGGCAACCAAGGCGCGCTATGCCTGTCACTGTGGGGTGAAGACGTGCCGGGGCACGATGCTTGAACTGAAAAAAAAGAAGAGCAGACGCAAAATTAAATAATCAACCATATATCGCCCCCCGCACTTTTTTTTAGGAATTGGGCGCTGATTCACGCTGAAGAACGCGGATTTGAGTGAATTAATCAACGTTCTTCACCGTTTTTCTGCGTCCATATAAATATCTCTCGAGTTTATCTGCCTGCCTTGTGGTGTGATTTATTCTTCTTCAACTCTAGTATAATAATTGTATGGACATCAAAACGAAATTAAATGAATCCGTTGTAGACGCCATGAAGAGCGGAGACGAAGTCCGCAAACGGACCGTCCGCATGGTACTGGCTGCCGTCAAGCAGGCTGAGGTGGATAAGCGGATCGAGCTGGACGACCTGGCGGTGATCGGGCTGATCCAGAAAGAGATCAAGAACCGCCGCGAGGCATTGGAAGAGGCGACCAAGGCACAGCGTGCCGATCTGGTTTCCGAAAACGAAGCCGAGATCAAGGTGTTGGAAGCCTTCCTTCCGAAGGCCATGCCTGCTGAGGAACTGCAAGCGTTGGTCAAGGCGGCCATCGCCGAGACCGGCGCTTCGACAGCCACAGATATGGGGAAAGTCATGAAGGTCGTGATGGCCAAGGTGGCGGGCCGCGCGCCCGGCGATGCTGTCAGCCAGGCAGTGCGCGACCAGCTTCAGAAATAAAAACCAAATGAACTTCGATCCATCGCGCCCCCAGCCGGTTCCGGCGCGCGTCCGAACCCTCCAATTCTTAATTCTGATCGCGGTTAGCCTGCTTTCGCACATCATGCTGACCTGGTCTTTCAGTCTGCGTCCCGTATCATCTCCGGTGGACGTCGGGCTGGTGGCGCCGCGTGACCTGCAAGCTCCCCGCGATATTGAATACGTCAGCGAAGTGCGCACCGAGGAGGCGCGTCAGGCCGCCGAACGCGCGGTGGCGCCCGTCTATGCCGCTCCCGACCCTTCGCTTGCCCGCCAGCAAATTGAGCGGCTGCGCACCACTTTACAGTTCATCACGCTGGTACGGGACGATCCCAATGCCAGCCTCGAACAAAAAAAGTCCGACCTGCGCGCGTTGAGCGACATCAGTCTCAGCGATGAGCGCATCGAGCAGATCCTTTCGCTCTCGCCGGGCCGCTGGGATGCCGTTCAACAGGAAACGCTCAGCGTTTTGGAGCAAGTCATGCGCACGGCCATTCGCCAGGACAACCTGGAGGCGGTGCAACGCAGCGTTGCCTCACGCGTCAGCCTGTCATTCAGCGAGGACGAGGCGGGTTTGATCGCAGAGCTAGTGACATCATTCGTCGTGCCCAATAGTTTGTATAGTCAGGAATTAACCGACGCGGCCAGCCAGGCGGCGCGCGATTTGGTCGCACCGGTGGTGCAGCGTTATAAAGCCGGCGAGACAATCGTACCGGGCGGTGAGATCATCACACCCGCAGATATGGAAGCGTTGCGCCAGTTGGGCATGATCCAGCCCGGTCAACGGCTGGAGACGACACTGGGGGCCGCCTCCGTGGTGGCGATCTCGATGACGTTTATCGCGCTGTACTTCTCGCGTCGCAGAAGACTGTCGATCACCAATGACGGACGTCATCTCAGTGTGATCGCGCTGGTGTTCCTGGTCTTTCTCTTCGGGGCCAGGCTGGTGATCCCTGAACGGACTCTGCTTCCTTATTTCTATCCATTGCCGGCCGCGGCCCTGTTATTGACCGCGCTGTTTGGGATCGAGATCGGTCTGGCGGTTACGATCGTGCTGTCCGTGCTGGCAGCCTATGGCCTGCCGAACGTGCTCGAGTTAATGCCGTACTATCTCTTCACTTCGCTGCTCGGGTTGCTGCTGCTGGGGCCGGCACGGCGGTTTTCGGCTTTTCTACGCGCCGGCTTTGGGATCGCGGTCGCAGGCGCGGTGATCATCGTGGCGTATCGCTTGCCGTTCGTTCGAACGGATTGGGTGGGATTCCTTCAACTGTTGAGCGCAGTCATATTCAACGGTGTAGCCTCAGCCAGTGTGGCTTTATTGCTGCAATATTTTCTGGCGCAATGGCTGGGCCTGACCACGGCCCTGCAATTGCTCGATACTTCCCGTCCTGATTCACCGCTCCTGCAATTCTTCCTGCGTAATGCACCCGGCACATATCAACACAGCCTGCAGGTGGCCAATCTGGCCGAGCAGGCTGCCGAGCGCATCGGTGCGGACACATTGCTGACGCGCGTCGGCGCGCTATTCCATGACATAGGCAAGGCGTCCAATCCGGTTTTCTTCATCGAGAATCAACTGCCTGAAAAGATCGACAAACACGAGGACCTGCCGCCGGAGAAGGCGGCGGCCATCATCATTCGACACGTCAAAGACGGCGTGGCGCTGGCGCGTAAACACAGCCTGCCGCCCCGCTTGCACGATTTCATCCTCGAGCATCATGGCACGCTAGTCACGCGCTATCAATACAGTATGGCGCTTGAAGCCGCGGGCGGCGACGTATCCAAAGTGGATATTGAAAAATTCCGTTATCCTGGTCCGCGGCCGCGTTCGCGCGAGACCGGCATCGTGATGCTGGCCGATGGGGTGGAAGCCCGCTCGCGGGCCGAGCATCCGGCCAATGAAGAGGAGTTGCGCGCACTGATCCGCAGCGTGATCGATACTGCGCTCAAGAATGGTCAACTGGATGATACGAGTTTGACCCTGCGTGACTTAAATATAACCGGCGAGTCGTTCGCCACAGCCCTGCAAGGCGCCTACCATCCGCGCATCGAATACCCGAAGTCAGAAACTGACGCGGCGGCCGAACAAGACGTCCCGGTTCCGAAATGATCCATATCGAATCCCGGTCTGCACCGCCGTTTGATCAGGATCTCGTCGAGCGCGCTGCCCGGCTGGCGCTGGAGCACGAGTCCGCGGCTGAGGCTGCCGAACTGACGATCGTCCTGACGGATGATGAGCAGCTGCGCGAACTCAACCGAGCCTACCTGGATGTGGACGCCGCGACCGACGTGTTAGCTTTCCCAGCCTCTGAATCGGACCCTGAAACAGGCGCGCGTTATTTAGGCGATGTACTGATCTCTGTGCAGCGAGCAGCGGAGCAGGCGCAAAGCGCGGGGCATGCCCTGGCTGAAGAACTTCAACTACTGGTGGTCCACGGTGTCCTGCACTTGATGGGGCACGATCATGCCGAGGCGGCCGAAAAAGCCAGGATGTGGGCCGCGCAGGCTGAGGTCCTCGAGCAACTCGGCTTGTCCGGTATCCAGGTCCATGAATAAAGTCCGGGAATTCCTGGTCTCGCGCTGGCGCTCGTTCGGTCACGCGACGCGCGGCTGGATGTACGTCATGCGCACCCAGCAGAACACGTGGGTGCATGCGCTGAATGCCATCTCCTTCCAGGGTGTTCAGCTTCGGAAAGCGACCACGCTTGGCATTCTTGAAGGAATATTCCAATTGGGAATCATCCATGGCTGCAGCGGTAG
>CAYUUJ010000156.1:0-5699 GCA_964447845.1 uncultured Anaerolineaceae bacterium | reverse complement strand
TGTTCATCAGCCCAGTAGCGGCACAGACGCCTGAAGGGCCGATCTATATCGTGCAACCCGGAGATTCGCTATTTTCGATCGCAGCCCGATTCAATATCTCGATCGATGACCTGATGAATGCCAATAACATCACGGACCCCGATCTGCTGTCAGCCGGCCAACGACTGATCATCCCGGGCCTCAAAGGTGTGACCGGCGTATTGGATACGCAGGTGATCAACTTTGGAGATTCCTTCAGGAGCCTGGTTCGCCGCACACAGGTGCCGGCCGAACTATTACGGAAGCTGAACCGTGTCGTCAGCCCGACCGAATTCTACGTCGGAGCCAGCATGATCGTCCCTCAACAGGAGCAGGCTGCCGATATCAGCAGCGTGACACCCGCCGGCGGAGAATCATTATTCGAACTGGCGGTGCGACAGAATTCCGATCCGTGGACGGTGGTAAGACTCAACGATCTCGCCGGGACCTGGGATGGGTTGCCCGGCGACGTATTGTACGCGCCCGGAAATGCCGAAGGCGGACAACCCGCAACGGGTTTACCGCCTGCATTTAGAAGCGCTGAAATAAAAGGCCTGCCCCTCATGCAAGGGCGCACCGCGGTCATTTTTGTGGAGACAGCTCCGGATGTCAAAATGGACGGAGTGCTCGTCACTCAAGAATTGCACTTTTTTCAAATGGATGATGGCCGGCAGGTTGCTTTACAAGGTGTGCATGCCCTGCTGGAGCCCGGCATTTATCCGCTGCGCCTGGATGCCACCCTTCCAGATGGAAGCCGGCAATCCTACGAGCAAACGGTTCTTGTCGCTTCCGGAAATTATCCGGAAGATCCGCTCTTGCACGTCGATCCATCCACCATCGATCCGATCGTGACTGAACCGGAAACTCAACGGATCATCGCAGCCGTCCAGGAGGCAACTCCTCAAAAATTTTGGAACGGTGTTTACTTTACACCCGCGGCGCAATACGCGGCATCATCCTACTTTACCTCGCGCTTTGGAAATCGCCGCACGTACATCGGTCAGGGAACAGACCTTCAGGTATTTGGTTTTCATACCGGTGTTGATTTTGGAGGCGGTGTGGGATTGCCGATCACCGCGCCTGCCGCCGGAATGGTTGTCTTTACGGAACCTTTGACCGTGCGCGGCAATGCCACGATCGTGGATCACGGCTGGGGCGTGTATAGCGGTTTCTGGCATCAATCCGAATTCAAAGTCCAGGTGGGTGATATTGTGCAACAAGGGCAGATCCTCGGCCTGGTGGGAGGCACAGGGCGCGTGACCGGCGCGCACTTGCACTGGGAGTTGTGGGTCAATGGCGTCCAGGTGGATCCACTCGATTGGCTGAATCAGGTCTACCCGTAAAATGAGCGACGTCCGCCATTTTCTGAAGTATGCTATATAGGGGAAACTCTTGACCAGCGATTGGATTTCACGTACCATTAGTCATTACCCAGTTTTTGGTACATTGAGAGACCCGCTTAGAAAGCCTTTGAGTGCCAGTCCTTAGCTAGCCGCGAGAAAATTCCGATCCCGGACTTTTCTCCGGCTTGTCGTTGACATGGGTATTCACGAATCCTCTTTGAAAGGAGGTGGTACAGACAAGGAAAGACGGAGCATTGTCTGCTCAATTGTCTCACCCGAAAATTCGGGTCCAGTTTCACCTAATCTTTGGAGGAAGAAGAAATGACCAAGCGTTTGCTCGCTTTACTATCCATGCTGGTTCTTACCAGCATGGTGCTCGCCGCCTGCGGCGGGACACCGACCGCCGCGTCGGCTACCGAAGCCCCGATAACCGAGGCCCCCACGGAAGCTCCCGCTGCATTCGAATGCACCGACGCTATCGGCTGCGTAACTGTCGCCCCTGGCGAACCCCTTCACATCGCTTACTGGGGTGTTCTTTCCGGCGCCGACGGCACCCTGGGTGAAGATTCCAAGCGCGGTGTTGAGATCGCCCTTGACGACATGGACAATTCATTCCATGGACACGATATTTTGCTGACCACCGAGGATGCGTTGTGCACGCCCGAAGGTGGCGCAACGGCTGCTACCAAGCTCGCGACCGATACTTCGCTCGTGGCTTTGGTTGGCTCCAGCTGTTCAGATGAGACCGTGGGTGGTGTTGCCACGATCACCAATGCCGGCTTGACCACCATCTCGCCCTCGAACACCCGCCCCGCGCTTTCCAGCCCGGACCGCGGTCCTGACTATGATGGATATCTGCGCACCGCCCATAGCGATGCATTCCAGGGCAAGGCCGTTGCTGATTTTGCTTACAATGTATTGGGCGCACGCAAGGCCGCAACCATCCATGATGGTTCCGCTTATGCCGAGGCCCTTCAGCAGGTCTTTGCCGATAACTTTGTAGCCCTGGGTGGCGAGATCGTCGCGCAGGAAGCCGTCGCCAAGGACGCTACCGATATGCGCCCTGTGTTGACGACGATTGCCGCTGCTGCTCCTGATTTCCTGTATTACCCGGTCTTCGTGGCCGCTGGCGGTTTCATCACCGCCCAGGTCCGCGAGATCTCTGGCCTGGAGACTGTTAAGATCGCCGGCTCCGACGGCATCTTCACGCCGGACTTCATCACGGCCGCCGGTCCTAACGTTCAGGGTATGTACCTCTCCAGCCCGGACTTCAGCTTATTCCCTGATGGCTATACCGCCTTCATTGAGAAGCACCAGGCCAAGTACGGCGAGGCGCCTCTCTCGATCTTCCATGCACACGCTTACGACGCGACGGGCATCATCTTCGCCGCTCTCGAAAGTGTGGTCGTTGAAGATGCAGATGGTACCTTGCATGTCGGTCGCCAGGCTCTGCGCGATGCCATTTATGCCACCACGAATTTCCCCGGCATTACCGGCACGCTCAGCTGCAGCGCCTCCGGTGACTGCGGCGCGCCTGTGATCGCGGTCTATGAGGTCGTTAGCTCTGACCCGGCCACCTGGAACCCGCAATCTGCGGACGCCCCGAATCCCAAGAAGATCTTCCCGTAAGTCTGTAAGTCCCGAACGAAATGAAGGGGTCAGATGTGAATCTGACCCCTTCCTATCATCCTCACCTCGCAAGGAGGAAATCAATGCGCACAAGCTTAACCGAACGACTTACAGACATGGCGGTTACGGGTTTTCTATGGGGGTTCCGCATCCTGATCGTCGTGATGATTGTGCTTGGCACTTTTTTTACGATCCGCGCCGGTAAATATACCGGCGAGCAGTGGCTTGATTTTATTGTTTTTGGAATATCACAAGGAAGCATCTATGCGCTGATTGCCCTGGGCTATACAATGGTCTACGGTATACTGCGCATGATCAATTTCGCACACGGCGAAATTTTTATGAGCGGGGCATTCAGCGCTTATTTCCTGGCGAATTGGATGTCAGGCACCGGCTTTATCGATCGCAACCCCTTCCTCGGTCTTCTCATCCCCATTCTTTTTGCGATGATCATGTCTGCAAGCATAGCCATGCTGGTGGAACGAATTGCGTATCGCCCATTGCGCGGCGCTCCGCGTCTCGTCCCGTTGATCAGCGCCATCGGCGCTTCATTTTTTCTTCAATATACTTTCCGCGGTCTTTTCGGGCCTGGCGTAGCTGCCTACCCTCCAGTAAAAGCGCTGCAGGGCGAGTGGATTATTTTCGGGACCGGCATCCTCAAGGTGCAGGTGGTGGTTGCCGTCGCTGCGGCACTGATGATGGCCATCCTTTACACCGTCGTCATGCGCACAAAGATCGGCAAGGCCATGCGCGCCGTTTCTGAAAACAAGGATACCGCCGCGCTGATGGGCATCGACGTGAATCGGATCATTGTCACCACCTTCGCAGTCGGTGCGGCAATGGCCGGCGCGGCGGGCGTACTGTATGCACTTATTTATCGCCAGGTGAATTTCTTCATGGGTTTTGTGCCTGGCATCAAAGCATTTACAGCTGCGGTCCTGGGAGGCATTGGCAACATCCCGGGCGCGATGGTGGGTGGCCTGCTGCTTGGGATATTTGAATCCGTCGGCCCTGCGCTCTTCCTGGATGGTCTTGGCATAACCCGTCCTTACCAGCTTAAAGATGTAATCGCCTATATCATGCTGATCATGATCCTCTTATTCCGCCCGCAGGGAATCCTGGGCGAGCGCCTGGGCTCCAAGAAATCCTGATCTGGGATGAACTCATGAAAAAAGAAAACTTTCTCTGGAACGCGGTCAAGCTCGGATTATTGGGCGGCGCGATCAGCATCTTCTTATGTTTGATCGGCATGGTGGAAATATTCAATAAGCGGGATGTGATCGAGGATTTCCTGACCCTCGGAATGTTCCTGCTGCTTGCCACGGGATTCTCAACGGGCTACGTCGCTTCCCGTCGGACCTCCGAAGTGCTCGGCGCGTCCCGGCTCTTCTCAAATCTGACGGCGGGACTCGTATCAGGGCTGTTCACGGGTATCCTTCTGGCGTTGTTCGTGGTCCTCGGAAATCAAATCAATCTACGCAGCGTGTTCCTAAACGCTTCCCCTTCGTTATACGAACTGTTGACGTTCGGACGCGGCATGGATGGAATTTGGATTTTGGTTGCATTTGGGACCCTTGCAGGCCTGCTCGGTGCAGCATTTCAACTTTTGCCCGATAAAGTACGCCGGCCGACATCCCATGCAATATTATTCCTGATCTCCATGGCGCTCTTCTCCGGCTTGATTCGAATAATTATGATCAATCAAGGCGGCCAGATCGAAACAACCGCCAAAGATCTCTTCAGCCAGACCGGCATGACATTAAAGGGCGCGTCGATTTTCTTTATTTCAGTACTGGCTTTCTCAATTCTGTGGTCGGCGAAAGGCGCCGCTGTCCAGTCCCGTATCGCCAGCCTGCCAAGGACCGGGAAAATTTCCCTGCAAGTGCTGGTGTTCGGATTGATCGCTTACATCGCCCTGACCCTGCCGCTGGTCTCTGGACCCTTTATTGCGCAGGTCATCGTGATCATCAGTCTTTACATACTCATGGGGCTCGGCCTTAATATCACACTCGGATTCGCGGGACTGCTGGATCTGGGTTTCGTCGCTTTTTTTGCGATCGGGGCTTATACAGTGGGCTTGCTCACCTCCTACGGACCATTCGGGCTGATGCATATCCCATTCTGGGTGGCGGTACCGATCGCGGTTTTGGTGGCCATGTTATTTGGAGCTTTCCTTGGTCTGCCCGTGCTGGGCGTGCGCGGCGATTACCTTGCGATCGCGACGCTGGGTTTCGGCGAAATCGTTCGCTTGCTGGCAGGATCTGATTTCCTGGCCAAATATTTTGGCGGCCCGCAAGGAGTGATCGGGATTCAAAAACCGTGCCTTGGGGCTCTGGAAGCCTTCACGAAAATTGATGTGCCCCGTGTATGCAGCGGCTTTGCGTTCAACAAGCCGGAACACATATATTACATTGCGGTAGCCGCCGCCATTCTAATCGCCTTCATCTCCTGGCGGCTGCGGGAATCCCGCCTTGGCCGGGCCTGGATGGCGATCCGCGAAGATGAAGACGTGGCCGAAGCGCTGGGCATCAATCTGATCCAGACCAAACTGCTTGCCTATATGTTGGGTGCGGCTTTTGCGGGTCTGGGTGGTGCGATCTTTACAGTGTTGGTGGGCTCGATCTTTGCCAGTAGCATGCAACTGACCGTTTCCTTCAATGTGGTTTCTCTAATCATCGTCGGCGGGATGGGCAGTATTCCTGGGGTGAT